>NZ_JBVAYV010000075.1:0-8845 GCF_055412805.1 Pseudarthrobacter kochi | reverse complement strand
CGTCACGAGATGAGTCGTCCGGCCACAGCAACAAAGCCATACCCGCCTCCCCCGGGTAGCCACGACCCTACAACGGCCACGGAACCACCCGTCAACACCATAAGGACAGCAGAAAAAACAGAAAAAGGCTTCTACAGCCCGAGCGAAGCGAGGTCCATGCAGTAGACCCGGGGCGTCAGCCAAGCGAGGCCCGGAAACCGGAGTCTTCAGGCAGCGCTTGGTTTCCGCTCAAACTGCCATAACCACGACACGCGGCCGGCATCCTCGGGACCCACGCAGGCGGTATGGCCATCACAGCTGCAACACCTGTGGGTTGCAGTCCTACGGCAGGGGAACCACCACGCCTCATATGGTCTAGAGTGAGGGCCAGCGGCCGCTACGGCCGAATCTGGGGGGATGAACCATGATTGCAGCGCTCGTGCACGTTGACAGGTTCAGGATGGACTTTAGGTCCATCGCGCACAACAAAAGAGTTCGGCAAAGATCCGTACTGACAAGCAGGGCCGGATAGGTGTCGATAGCCGAAGCTCAACGCGATGTGCGCCGCGTCTATGCGGGCGGTTTCTACGGTCAGCTGGTGTCCGGGGCGGTGTGGCTGGTGGCCGCCGCGGCGGCCACATGGTTCTCTCCACCGGCTGCTGTCGGCGTACTTTTCTTCGGTGGGGTGCTGATCTTCCCGCTGACGACGCTCGTCATTCGGCTTTCCGGACGACCTTCGTCGTTGCCAGCGGGGCACCCGATGGCGGGCCTGGCGATGCAGATAGCGTTCACGGTACCGATCGGCTTTGTAGTGGTCGTGGCGATGCTCGGCGGTCACAGTGAGCTTTTCTTTCCGGCGAGCATGGTCATCGTCGGGGCGCACTACCTCCCTTTCGTCTTTCTCTACGGCATGCGCCTGTTCGCCGTCCTGTCCGCAGTAATGGTCATAGTAGGTGTTCTTTTCCTGTACGGGCTGCCCGTTCCGTCCGCCGTCGGCGGATGGTTCACCGGCGCCCTGCTCCTGACCTTCGCCTTCCTGCTTCGCGCGTCCGCCCGCGCCTTGGAGAACACAGCGCTAAGCCTGGGACGCTGACGTGGTGAACCGGGCCCCTGCCCGGGTGCCTGCCGACGGTCGCCACCGGACGCCACTGGCACCGCCTGCGGAGGACGTGTGAGGAAGCTGCTGCGGATTCTCGGTGGTGTTGGGCTCGCCGTCGTTGTGCTGGTGGCGGTCTCGAGCGTGAGCAACCTGATCCTCGGCGCGTACGAGACGGCGAACGTTCACCCGTATGGCAAGAGGGTCAGCATCGACGGCGGTGAGGTCAACGTATCCGTGACAGGGGCGGGCGAAAAGACCGTGGTGCTGCTCAGCGGCTACGGCACCGCATCGCCGGTGCTGGACTTCACACCCCTGATCGATGAGCTCGACGACCCCTACACCGTGGTCGTGATCGAACGGTTCGGATATGGCTACAGCGATCTGGATGTCACGCAGCGAACCGTCGCGAACATCTCCAGCGAGCTGCATGACACGCTCTCGAAGCTGGGTGTGAAAGATTCTTACGTCCTGATGGCCCACTCCCTGGCGGGAATTTACAGCCTGGACTATGTGAACCGTTTCCCCGGGGAGGTCTCAGCCCTCGTCACCATCGACGGGACCGTTCCTGAGGACTTCGCCGGAGCGCCGAAGACGGGCCTGGGGGAAAGGCTCCTTTCAATGACCGGCTGGGTGCGGTGGATGACCGCACTCGACCCGGCAATCACCGCACCGTCTGCCCCGGTCGGTGTCTACTCCGAGGGGGACATCGAGCAGATCCGGTTGATGACGATCCGGAACTATGCCAATCCGGCGGTAATCGATGAGAACAACAGGTCCGCGGAGAACTTCGCCGCCGTGTCGGGATTAAGCTACCCCACCGGGCTTCCAGTACTGGCGTTCGTGTCGCAACAACTCATCGACGCCAACACGAGGTGGCGTCCCGCCCACGAGCAGCAACTGGAATTGTGCACCCCGACCACACCCGGTCCGGCGTCGTTCGGGACGAGGGATCCCAGCAGTCGGCCGCGCACAGACGACTAGCCGGAGATCGAACGGACTTCTAAGGAGACAAATATGAGCGATCGGTCCAGTTTGCGGGACACCGTCGAATTGCCGTCCACCTACCTGCAGCATATGACGGTCGACCTCAAGAAAGACAGAAAGTTAGCCGTTGCAGTCCAGGGGATCTTCGTGCTGGTGGTTCTCCTTGCTGTGGCAGCCGCGCTGCTACTCGATCTGCCTCCAGCCACGTCCTGGGGGCCCGCCGTCACCATCCCTGTGACGCTGGCCGCTTGCTTCGTGTACATGGCGGTCCACGAAGCGACGCACGGGGTCGTCTTACAGCTGTTGACCAAGGTAAAGCCTTCATACGCGGTGCGGTTCCCATTTCTGACCACTGGGAACCATGCCTATCTCACTCGCCGGAGCACGGTACTCGTAGCCCTGGCCCCAACCGTCATCTGGGGCTTAGTGCTGGTCGTAGCTTTGCTCACACTCCCGCCGGACTATCTGCTGAGCGCATACATCCTCCTGACTCTGAACTTCGCCGGATCGGCCGGGGACTTCGTCGAGGTCTACGTCGTGTCACGGCAGCAGCACGACGCGCTCGTCAAGGACGACGGAAATCAGATCCACGTATTCGTGCCGGGGAACTCCAGTTTGGCGAAGTAAAACACCGCGACGATAGGGCGTCTCTAGCCTTTGGTCCGCTACTTCCGACGGTGCCCAACTGTTCCTCTGCCTGCGTATCTGTCTCGCAACCGACAGGATTCAGGACGCTCCAGGGTGCACTGGTCGCCCGGGTTTTACCGGCTGCCCTCTCTCCCGCCATGTTTATTGCCTGCTGGCGGAGCATCGCGTAGCTGTGCCCGACGGAACCGGGGCAACCCGCAGGGCAAGCAGCGGATGGATTGTGGGAGGAAATAAGCGCAACGCCGACCCAAGGCAAGAATGCTTGTGCTGCCCGAGCGAAGCGCGGCACGTATCGGTCTTTGGCTCTCGCCTGGCATGCCGGCCATCCGGGACAGATCACTGCAGTGCGCGGTAGCCCGATGAAGAGACGGTGGCCGCTGTGCGGGCGCAGTTGTAGCCTTATGGGAGAGTGCGGGAATGCGTGTCCTGCGATCAAGCAACGGCGTGAAATCCCCGCACTTCTGCGAAGTTCGGGAGGTCAGCGGGTGTGTTCTGATGGATGAAAACCCGCAGGAATTGACTCATGTTGCGTTCCTGCTCGCAGACCTCGAGGTCCATGAAGCGTGGTTGGCGTACTTCGCGTACGGGGGCAACCAGGGCCTGTTGGTCGTCGATGCATATCTGAACGGACTGCTTCCGCTGCCGGCCCAGGACAGCGACCTGCTGGCGCTGGTCCTCAATGAGCGCCTGAGTGACCTCCACCTGCCGCACCTTGCCTCCTACAGCGGCTAAGGACGCATGACCCAGCCTTCAGTCCCGCAACAACAGAGCAGCAACAGAAGAGCGTATGTGGGCCCGACGCGGAGCCTCCCCTTGGCCTTCGACGGGCCGGTGAGGAGGCGCAGCGTCGATGCGGCGTAGCAAGCAGTGGTGAAGGGCGCATAGTGGGACGATGACAAGTTCTTACGACCGGCGCGGCACCATTAGCAGCGGGGCGTCCCGGGAACATATCGAACGAGCGCTCCTGGGTGGGCGACGAGCATCGCTATCAGCAGCGCCGGTCCCCCGTGGTTCAGGTCAGTCGCCCAGATGACTTCTTCGCCGTCGGCGAGTTTCAGGACGGTGGCGATGAGTTCGAGCAGGGCCGGTTCATCGTTGGGGATTTTCTGCGAGAGCAGACGGTTTCCGTCGGCGTCGATCACAACGCAGTGATGATGGGCTTTGCCGGCATCGATACCGGCCCACAATTACGCCAAAACAACCTCCAGTTCTGTCGGATGGGTGGAACCCGGCAGATAACCGCGCCGTCGTGTCCTTATCCGGCGATCATGTCGCGTCTCTCAATCAGCGGTCGGGTCATCGCGGGGCGGCGGGCGGCCAATCCTTCGGAGCCGTCACGACACGAGCGATTCATCATGGTTCTACCGGTTATGGACTTTGGTCCCTGTTGTCCTGCGGCCTGATAGAGAATCATTATCTACCGTGACTTCCGCCGGGGGCGGCCGCACGGCGCGGACCGGGAAGACACTGATCCAAGGAGTAGCTGCATGACGACATCGGTAACAGATACCTGCACGGAAAGGCTTTCACCGGCACCGGTGCGGGTCTTTATCCTCGATGACCATGAGCTCGTCCGGCAGGGCCTCACGGACCTGCTCGAGCACGAGGGCTTCGACGTCGTGGGTGGAAGCGGATCCGCGGTCGAGGCAACCCGCCGTATCCCGGCGCTCAAGCCGGACGTCGTGGTCTTGGACGGACGGTTGCCCGACGGCACGGGCATTGAGGTCTGTCGGGACGTCCGCTCCATTGACCCCGACCTCAAGTGCCTGATCCTGACCAGTTATGACGACGACCACGCACTCCGCGGAGCCGTTCTGGCCGGCGCGTCGGGCTATCTTCTCAAGCAGATCGGCAACAACGAACTCGTAGAGCAAATCCGGCGTACTGCCGCCGGCGAGCAACTTTTCGCCCCAGGGGTCGTAGAACGCATGCTCGAAGCGGTCCCCGAGGCGCCGGCCGACCCGCGGTTGGGGGCTCTGACCCCGCAGGAGAAGAAGGTCCTCAGCCTGATCGCCCGGGGCCTGACGAACCGGCAGATCGGCGAGGAAATGTTCCTGGCCGAGAAGACCGTGAAAAATTACGTGTCGTCCCTGCTGGCCAAGCTCGGCTTTGAACGGCGCACCCAGGCCGCGGTATACGCCACCTCAACGGTCACCACACCGCGCCCCGGAAGGTAACGGGAACACCGAGGAAGGCCTTCGACCGGGGGCCGCGGCACAGCGCTTCGCCGACTCAGCCGGTTGTCGGTACCGTCCAGCTCACCCGGGTACCGTTACCCGGGGAACTGTCGATGAGGCAATGTCCGCCCAATCCCTCGGCCCGGTGCTTGATGTTTGCCAGGCCGCTGAGCCGGGCAGGGTTTTCGAAACCGCAGCCGTTGTCGGTAATCAGCAGTTCAACGGCGCCCCCGTCTGCTGAGAGCGAGACACTTATTTTATCGGCCCCGGAATGTCTGACTGCGTTGCTCAGAGTCTCGGCAAGCACGGCCAGCAGCTGGTTGGCCACGGTCTCGGGCACGGCGTCATCGACCGGCCCGGTCAGCTGCAGATCAGGTGGGACGGCTGCTCCCCTGGCCGCTTCCTGTACCGTGCGCAGAACGTGATCGGTCAGGCGTTCCGTGCCCGTACGGGCGGAGTGAAGTGAGTAGATTGTGTTCCGAAGGTCCCGGATCGTCCCGTCGAGTTCCTGGGTCACGCCCGTGATCCGTTCGTGGGCGGCCGGGTCCGCAGTGTAGCGGCGCAGGGTCTGCAGGCTCAGGCCTGCGGCGAAGAGGCGCTGGATCACCAGGTCGTGGAGGTCCCGCGCGATCCGGTCCCGGTCGGTGAAGAGCACCTGCTCTTCCCGGAGCTGGTTGGCCCGCACCAGGTCCAGTGCCAGGCCGACCTGGGCACCGAAAACGGTACTTGATCTCAGATCGGACTGTGTATAGCCGGCTGCGCCTTCGGCGCGTGCCAGGACAAGGATGCCGTTGCCGGTGCCCTTATGCCCGAGGGAGCTGACCAGGACAGGGCCCAGCTTCTCGGCGGCGTCGGGCCCGAAAACCTCCCTCGGATCACGGGCCGTGGCGGACTCCCCTGTGTCCAGGACCGAGGATGCCAGCGCCGAGGAGGACAGGTCCTGGCCGGCAGGCAGTGACTGCGCCCCGATCGAGGTCCCGCACCGGAGCGCACCATCGATCCCGGGGGAAGCGATGACAGCCAGCACCGAGCCGGAGGTGAGCAGGGCACGTTCAGCAATGAGATCGAGGCTGTCCGGCTGTCTCGGGTGGGAGGCGGTGATCAGCCGCTCACTGATTTCCATTCCCGCCTCCAACCAGCGCTGGCGCCGTGCGCCGTCTTCAAACAAGCGGGCATTCTGGATCGCAACGCCAGCGGCCGCGGCCAGGGCGACCGCCATGTCCTCGTCCTCCTCCGTGAAGTCCTGCCCACCGGTTTTCTCTGTCAGATAAAGATTTCCGAAGACCGCGCCGCGTACGCGGACCGGGACACCAAGGAACGACTTCATCGGTGGGTGCCCTGCCGGGAACCCTGCGGCCCCTGGGTGCTGGCCCAGGTCATGAAGACGCAGGGGTTTGGGTTCGCGGATCAGATGTCCCAGGACCCCGTGTCCGGTTGGAAGATCCCCGATGAGGTCAATGCCGTCCCGATCAATGCCGACCGTAATGAAATGGCTCAGCAGGCCGTCCTCGCCAATGACGCCGAGCGCCCCGTACCGGGCACCGAGCAGGTCACACACCGACTGCACAACCCGGTCCAGCACGGCCTCAAGGCTAAGGTCCTCCGCGAGCGAGACAACCGCGGTCAGAAGGCCTTCCATGTGTTCCTGGGTTTGCATCAGCGCATCGGCCCGGTCGGTGAACTCCCCGACGAGTTCATGCATCCGCCGGCTCATGGACTCACGCCACATCCGTGCCCACCCGCCGAACGCCGCCAGCGATTCGGTGGGCGGGAACCAACACCGGACGAAGGAGCGTCGGCGGAGGCTGCGGGGCTGGTGGAGGGACGTTCACGGGAATCTCCTAGGGTCTCCGGAAATTATCCGGACGGGCCTGGAAGGCTCATTGTAGGTCAGCCCCAGGCTGATGCTGCTCCCAACCCTACGGGAAGGGCCAAAACGGTCAAGGTTCCGAGGTGCCACCGGTTTCAGGCAGGAGCTCTCACAGCTACGAACATAAATAAAGGAACGCATGTCCATCACCGGGCACACCGGCCCGGGTTGGCCCCCTCCACAGCTGGACCCGATGTCGGGTTGCTATACGCCGGTGTCCGGACCAGGCGA
Organism: Pseudarthrobacter kochi; assembly: GCF_055412805.1. Taxonomy (NCBI): domain Bacteria; kingdom Bacillati; phylum Actinomycetota; class Actinomycetes; order Micrococcales; family Micrococcaceae; genus Pseudarthrobacter; species Pseudarthrobacter kochi. The sequence goes on along the minus strand of NZ_JBVAYV010000075.1, from coordinate 1,857 downwards.
GACGGGTTGTCAGCCGGGATGCCTGGCGCGTTCCTTACACGGACGAGGCTTGCGCGCAGTCGTCGGGGCGGTGTCTCCGACGGGTTCGTGATGTAGCCGGCGTGGCCTGTCAGGACGAGGCGTTCCCGACGGCCAGCTCCTGGACACGGAGCCGGCAGGGCAGCCTTTTGGGGTCAGCCGCCGCGGGCAGCTTCCCCTCCCCGGTCACCGGTGGATTCAATAACAGCGTCAGGCCGGGCACCCGGATATGAAAATGGCACACACGGGCCCCTGGCGTCGTATTCTGAGGCCATGACAAGTCCTTCCGATGAATCCGCCGTCTCAGACCTTCAGGACCTCATCACGGAGTCCGGCACCGTGAGCGAGTTCCTGAACGAACTAACGCTCTTCGCAGCCCGGACCATTAGCCCGGCCATCGGCCATCCGGTCGAGTGCGCCGTGGCGTTGCGGCGGCGCCGGCGCACCATCACGATCGCCGGAAGCAGCGAGGAAGCCCGCACCCTGGACCAGATCGAGCAGGCCCTCGGCGCCGGCCCCTGCATGCTGGCACTGGAAACCAACACCACGGTCCTGCTCAACGACGTCAACGGCGACCCGCGCTGGCCCGACTTCCAACGCGAACTCACAACCCGCGGCTACCACGCCGTCCTCGGAATCCCGCTCGAGCTCGGCAAAGATTCCTGGGCCGCGCTTGACCTGTTCGCTCCCGCCGCCGGGGCCTTCACCCCGGCGTCCATCGCCATCGCCGAAGACTTCGCCAGGATCGCCGGCGACGCATTGCGCCTGGCAGTCCGGATAGGAACCGAACAGCTCCTGGCCGAAGACCTTAAAGCCGCCATGAGAAGCCGGTCAACGATCGACCTCGCCTGCGGGGCCATCATGGCCCAAAACCGCTGCAGCCAGGAAGCGGCCTTCGCCATCCTGACCCGGGCCTCAAACAGCCGGAACAAAAAACTACACCTCGTGGCCGAAGAACTGCTGCTCGGGCTCTCCGGCAACGTCCCGCCAGACACCCGGTTCGATCCCTGAACACCACCCTGACTTCCCCGCTCTTCCAAACAACACGCACAGGGGATCGCACACGCCGCCCTCATCCAGACGTGCCCTCGCCCCGGCCGGCGCTGCCAGGACCCGCTCCGCGGAGAAGCGCCACAGCGCTGACCGTATCAGTGACGTTCTGACCGGTTTCCTGGCACGGCCGGTTCCTGTGATTGGCCTGGAGGGCAAGCAACAGCACGTCCCAAGCGGGCAACTGCCCGGAAGGTGCGCCGCCGTCGCCCGGTCATGCGTTGCTAGAGCGGAGGCCAATCTTCACGCCGGTAACCGAAAAAACTTCCACCGGGCGTCATCGACGGCCCGGGCCTCTCCCAGAATCGGAAGACCGGGTCCGACGCTTCCGCTGCCGGACTGCCTTCCCCGTTGCCGGGAACACAAGCATGATCTGAATCTCCGGACATGGGTGCTCCCGTGGTCTCCCTGATGGGACACCGGCTCGAATACCGTACTGCCTTGCACCACAGGTCACGCTAGCCCCCCCGGAACGAGACTTAAACAGGGCCTTAGTGCCGTACTCGCCGCCGTTCGCAGTATTCCTCGTTGTCTATCCCCGGTGACAGCAGGATCGGACCATCGTCCGTCAAGCAGCCAGCCGTGGTTCCGACGTCGGGGCGGGGGTGTAGGTGGTGCCGTCACGGAACATGGCCCAGAGGACGTTGAGGCGGCGCCGGGCAAGGGAGAGCATGGCCTGGATGTGGGTTTTGCCTTCGCCGCGTTTGCGGTCGTAGTAGGCCCGTGAGGCGGGGCAGCTCTTTAGGGCCGAGAGGCCGGAGAGGTAGAAGACGCGCAGGAGCCGGCGGT
>NZ_JBVAYV010000074.1:0-8888 GCF_055412805.1 Pseudarthrobacter kochi | reverse complement strand
GACAGGCTTCCTTCAGAGAGGGGAAAGGGGGGGGACGGGGGGGGGGACCCACCCCCACCCCCCCCCGCCCGGGCTTGGTGCGGCTTAGAAGAAGCCGAGCTTGTTCTCGTTGTAGCTGACCAGGAGGTTCTTGGTCTGCTGGTAGTGGTCCAGCATCATCGAGTGGTTTTCGCGTCCGATGCCTGAGGACTTGTAGCCGCCGAACGCAGCCCCTGCCGGGTAGGCGTGGTAGTTGTTGACCCACACCCGGCCGGCCTGGATTTCACGGCCGGCGCGGTAGGCGACGTTGCCGTTGCGGGACCAGACGCCGGCGCCGAGGCCGTAGAGCGTGTCGTTGGCGATGCCCATGGCGTCGTTGTAGTCGCTGAAGCGGGTCACGGAGACCACCGGGCCAAAGATTTCCTCCTGGAAGATCCGCATCTTGTTGTGGCCTTCGAAGATGGTCGGCTGGACGTAGTAGCCGCCGGCCAGGTCGCCGGGCATTTCGGCCCGGGCGCCGCCCGTGAGGATCTTGGCGCCCTCCTGCTTTCCGATGTCGATGTAGGAGAGGATCTTCTCCAGCTGGTCGTTCGAGGCCTGGGCCCCGAGCTGCGTTTCGGTGTCCAGCGGGTTGCCCTGGATGATCTTCTCGACCCGGGCCACGGCGTCGGCCATGAAGGAATCGTAGATGTCCTCCTGGACCAGGGCGCGGGAGGGGCAGGTGCAGACTTCACCCTGGTTGAAGGCGAAAAGCGTGAACCCTTCCTGGGCCTTGTCGTAGAACGCGTCGTTGGTGTCGGCAACGTCGTTGAAGAAGATGTTGGGGCTCTTGCCGCCGAGTTCCAGCGTGACCGGGATCAGGTTCTGGCTGGCGTACTGGCTGATCAGCCGGCCGGTGGAGGTCTCGCCGGTAAAGGCGATCTTGCGGATCCGGGGGCTGGAGGCGAGCGGCTTGCCGGCCTCGACGCCGAAGCCGTTGACCACGTTCAGGACGCCGGCCGGCAGCAGGTCGCCAATGAGTTCCATCAGGACCAGGATCGAGGACGGGGTCTGCTCGGCCGGCTTCAGGACGACGGCGTTGCCGGCGGCGAGGGCCGGGGCAAGCTTCCAGACGGCCATCAGGATCGGGAAGTTCCAGGGGATGATCTGGCCGACGACGCCGAGCGGCTCGTGGTAGTGGTAGGCGGTGGTGTCCTCGTCGAGCTGGGACAGCCGACCTTCCTGGGCACGGACGGCGGAGGCAAAGTAGCGGAAGTGGTCGGCGGCGAGCGGGATGTCCGCGTTGAGGGTTTCGCGGATCGGCTTGCCATTGTCCCAGGACTCGGCGACAGCGAGCATCTCGAGGTTCTCATCGATCCGGTCTGCGATCTTGTTCAGGATGGCGGCGCGTTCGGCCACGGAGGTCTTGCCCCAGGAGGGCGCAATCTTGTGGGCGGCGTCGAGCGCGAGTTCGATGTCCTCGGCGGTGCCGCGGGCGACCTCACAGAACACCTTGCCGGTGACGGGGGTGATGTTCTCGAAGTACTGGCCCTTGACCGGGGCAACCCACTCGCCGCCGATCCAGTTCTCGTAGCGGTCCTTGAAAGTGACCTTCGAGCCCTCGGTACCGGGCTGTGCGTAAACAGTCATTGCTAGCTCCTTTGCTGTGCAAGATTGATGGCGGCCAGATGTCGGCGCCACCGTTGCGTTCAGCCTAGGAGTCGGGAGGTTGCAGTCAGGTTGCAACCGAAGTGACCCGGGTCACTCCCGCGGCCCATGGCGCGTCAGGCGCTGAGCTCGGCCTCGAGCCGTTCCAGATCGGCAACGATGGCGGCCCGCTTGGGCGACCGCGGCGGCAGCAGTTTCAGTGCCGCGATCCGGACCTCGACGTCGTCCTTCGCCTCGGGAAGCTCGGCATACCTCAGGAGCGACTCGGCGCTGCCGTCCGTCAGCACGGCTTCGCGGAGCAGGGAGGAGACCCGGTTCCGCAGTTCGGCGATGCCCGGGGCCTCGGAGCGGGGCAGGACAGCGCCGCGGTAGATTTCCAGGGCGATCCGGTGCGCGCCGCGCTGCAGGCAGTTCAGGACCTGCCCGGAGTCAGGCACCAGGTCCAGCGGCAGCCGGTAGGGGCGTGACTCCGGAACAGCATCCGGATTGAGCTGCTGGAGGACCTTGCGCAGGCGGACCATCTCGGCCCTCAGCGTCATGGTGGAGGCGTTTCCCGGGTACAGGAGGGCGCACAGTTCCTCGGCGTTCAGCCCCTCCGGGTGGGTGCTGAGCAAGGCCAGGATTTCGCTGTGCCGGACGGACAACGGCACGGTGCGGCCGTCGATGCTGAGGAGCGCCTGGTCCCGGCCGAGGAGCTGGAGGCTGTTGCGGTACAGGCTGCCCGCCGCGCCGGCACCGTCCCGGCCTGCCGCGGCCGGGCCGGGACCCCGGCGTCGGGCCGGCGAGGACTGGCGCTCAGCGGCGAGCTGCAGGCGTTCCACACGGAGGTGCGCCTGGGCGGCAGCCACGGTCGCTTCGACGAGCGAGAGTGTGTGCGGGGCGACGGCGGATTCCGTCCCGGTGATGTCCACGACGCCCAGGAGGGCCCCGGAATCCGGGTCATGGAACGGTACGGCGGTGCAGCTCCACGGGTGGACGGAGCGTTTGTAGTGTTCGGCGCCGGAGATCTGGATGCCGCGGCCTAGGGCCAGTGCGGTTCCCGGCGCACTGGTGCCCACGGTTGCCTCGGACCAGTCGGCGCCCGGGACGAACATCATCCGCTCGGCCCGGCGCTGCATGGCGGCATCACCTTCGACCCAGAGCAGCCGGCCCACCTCATCGCCTACGGCCACCAGCATTCCGCTGTCGTGGCTGGGCAGGATCAGGAGCTTGTGGATCACGGGCATGATCGCGGCCAGCGGATGCTGCCGCCGGTACTCCTCAAGTTCTTCGCGGTCCATGGCCAGCGGGGCCTCGGGGTTGTCCGGGTTCGCCTGCAGCTCGGCAGAGCGGCGCCAGGACTCCTGGATCAGGCTGCTGAGACCCGGCAGCTGCACGTCCGCAGGGAACACAAGTCCTTGGGTGTCCAGCTGCTCATGGCCGGCGCTGGCATACTGCTGGCGCAGCGCTGCGGGGATCCCGCCTGCTGGCGGGAACAGCGCTGCCGGATGGATCACTTTCGTCATTGAACTCCCACCGGACAGGCGCGACGATGCCAGAGGCAACCACGTCCGTCCAGTCTAGTGCGCCTGCCGGGTGGCCGCCAGAGCTTGCGCCGGCCGCCGTTCCACGCCGCGCAACCGGTCCCGCGCTACGGAACCGGTCCCGCGCTACGGAAACGGTCCCGCGCTACGCAAAAGCGCTGCCGACGCCGGAATACCGTATGCGCCAGCGGATTCGCGCGTCGTGAGAACATCCGCGCCGCGGCGGAGACACGCCCTAGCCGCGGGAGATCTGCACCATGTCCTCGCGGGGAACCACCTTGACGCGCTCCCGGACGACGCCGTCGGCCTCGCCGGAAGCGGAAAACTCCGCGCCGAGGGCCAGTTCGTGGGCGTCGAGCCTGTTCCAGCCCTCCCAGGTGGTGTATTCGATCCCGCGTTCTTCCAGCAGGTCGATGATCGCCTGCGGGTCCGGGTTCTGCGCCGGCGGGAGGTTCAGCCGGTCCTCGAGCAGGAAGCCGATGGTCTCCAGTGCGTCGCCCTTGGTGTGCCCGATCAGGCCCACGGGGCCGCGCTTGATCCAGCCTGTCGCGTAGATGCCCGGGACGGGATTGCCCCCGGCGTCGAGCACACGGCCGCCATCGTTGGGGATGACGCCGCGGCGGGCGTCGTATTCCAGTTCGTCCAGCGGCGAGCCGTGGTAGCCGATCGCGCGGTAGACGGCCTGGACCGGGTACTCGAGGTACTCCCCCGTGCCCTTGACGTTGCCGGTGCCGTCCAGCTGCATGCGCTCGAACTTGATGCCGGTGACCTTGCCGGGGTGGACGGCGTCGCCTGATGTTCCCAGGACCTCGACCGGGCTGTGCAGGAAGTGCAGGTGCAGGCGGCGGGAGGACGGCTCCTCCGCTTCGGCGTGCTCCTCGACGAGCCAGTTCGTCAGGGTGTTGACCATGGTACGGATCTGGTTGTTGCTGCGGATCGCCTCGTCGGAGGCCTCGTCGAACTCGAAGTCCTCCGGGTACAGGACGATGTCGACGTCCCGGGCATGGGAGAGCTCACGCAGTTCCAGCGGCGTGAACTTGACCTGGGCCGGTCCGCGGCGGCCGAACACGTGCACGTCCGTGACCGGGGAGTTCTTGAGTGCCTGATAAACGTTGTCCGGGATTTCCGTCACCAGCAGGTCATCGGCGTGCTTGACCAGCATCCGGGCCACGTCGAGGGCCACGTTACCGTTGCCGATCACCGCGATCTCCTTGGCCTCCAGCGGCCAGTCCCGCGGCACATCCGGGTGCCCGTCGTACCAGGAGACGAAATCGGCCCCGCCGAAGGACCCTTCGAGGTCAATGCCGGGGATGTCCAGTTCGGCATCCTTAATGGCCCCGGTGGAAAAGATCACCGCGTCGTAGAAGGCACGGAAATCGTGCAGTGTCAGGTCACGGCCGTACGTGACGTTGCCGAGGAAGCGGATGTCGCCACGGTCCAGGACCTTGTGCAGGGCGTTGACGATCCCCTTGATCCGCGGATGGTCCGGGGCGACGCCGTAGCGGATCAGGCCGTACGGCGCCGGGTATGCCTCGAAGAGATCGATGCTGACCTCGAAGTCGCCGCCCTTGACCTCATTGGACTTGGTCAGGATGTCCGCGGCGTAGACGCCGGCCGGTCCGGCGCCGACAATCGCAACGCGGAGCGGACGTTTGGACGTGCTTTTAGACGAGCTATTAGACGAGGTGTTGGCCGAGTTGGACACCGGAAGCCCTTCTGAGTCTTAGCGACGGCGCCAGCTCATGCAGCGCACAATCCCCCATTCTAAATGTTCGCGGCAGGGACGCGGAAATGTTCAGCTGCCGGCCTCGCTTCCTTCACCCGCGCCATCCCGTCCCGACATCATTTGGCCTGAGCCTGATCTCGACCGCACGGGCGAGGCGGCTTTCGCTCTCAGCAGACCTGGGGAACCACCATTTCCAACGAACGCATTTCCTTCACATCACTTATAAGCCAGGCGCTTCCGGCGGCAAACCGCTGGAAGGAGCGGGAGCTGGCCGTCTTCGGCGCGATGGTGCAGCACGGGCACACCTCGGCACTGCCGTCGCTGAATACGCGGCACCAGCAGGCCGAAGTTCCTGTCCCGGCGTCCCGGCCGCCGGCCGTCCAGCCTCTGGTGCGCCGGATGGACCATTTCAGCCAGCCGCTCGTCGTCTGGCGCCTGATTTCGGGCAATCACCGGGAGCTCGGGCGCGGGGTGGGCCTCTTCCCGAGCTACGCGGCGGCCGCCACGAATGCAGCCATGGCGCGGGACGGCGCCGGGGAACTCGCCATCACCTTCGTGTACCGCCGGCCGGCCCGGGAATACGGATGGTACGCCAGCCTGCGGGAACGCCCGGTCCTCATGGCCAGCGTTTGGTACCCCACCATCCGGGACCGGGACCGCAGCGCCTTGGCCGCCCTGGATCTGCTCGGCGGCGCACGCCTGCTTGACACGGTGATCCGCCACGGGCACCGGCATCTTGGGGTCGAGCTGCCCGCCGCTCCGGCCCCGGCTGACAGCAGCGAAGGGCGGGCTGCCGGGAGGCTCGTCCCAGTTTCACCTTAAGTTCACCTGAATCCGGGTGTTTCTTAGCCCAGCAATTCGAGGCGCCGGGCACTGCCGCCGCAGACTCAGAGCGGCCGGTGCTGTCCCAACCGCTCCGGCTTCCGCGGGGACGCTCCTGCAGTGAACACACTGCCCTGCGCCCAGCGGCAACGGCTCATCCACTCGGAACCTCAGATGGGGAAACAAGACATGAAATTGAAGTCCTTCCAGGCAGTCGGCGCCGTCTGCGCCTCCGCCCTGGCACTCGGCCTGATCAGCTCGGCGGTTGCGTCCGCCGAACCCAGCACGCCTGATCGAGCCTTTGCGGCCGTCGGCTCCGACACCATCCAGGACGTCTGGAACGGGCTGACCAACAATGGTCCGGTCAAGTCCGTAGCCTCCTACGACGCCTTCGGCACGCCGGCGCAGATCGTCACCAAGACCGGGGTCACTGCGTTCACGCGCCCCAATGGCTCCGGTGCGGGGGTCAAAGCCCTCAGCGCCAGCCTGAACCCTGGAAACCACGTCTACAAGGATTCTGCCGGCACATCCTTCACGCTGAAGAAGAACGACGTCGACATCGCCCGGTCGTCGTCCTCGCCGTCCGTCGCGGGCACCGACCTGACGTTCCTGCCCTTCGCACGCGACGCGGTGACAGTGGCCTACAAGGACTCGGCAGGCTCGCCCGGCCAGCCGCTGCGCCTGAGCACCCAGCAGATCGCCAACATCTTCAGCTGCACAGCCGGCGACGGCGTCACCATTGACGGGGCCACCGGAAAACCCGTGCTGGGCACCATGACGTTTACCCCGAAGCTGCCCCAGGCCGCGTCGGGCACCCGCGGCTTCTTCCTCAAGGCCATCGGGGTTACCCCTAACACCTCGTGCATTCCGGATGCCGAGCAGACCTACCCGGAGAACAATGGCCAGGCGCTCGTCAGCGACGGCGACATCGTCCCCTTCTCCGCCGCCCAATGGATCGCGCAGAAGAACGGCGCCATGACGGACAGCACCGCCGCCGGCCAGTGGCTGGCGGACATCGACGGCTTGCATGCGGTTGATCCCGCCACCTCGGCACCGGCGCTCGCTCCGGGAACCCTGTACGGCGATGCTGCGGTTGCCCCCGCCGGCAGCAAGGGCACCTTTGCCCGGGACACGTACAACGTGGTGGCCAGCACCACCCAGACCAGCAAGCTGACCTACAACGTGATGCTGAACAACGCCATCTCGACCAACCTGAAGACAACCGGCAGCAAGCTCACCATCAACAAATTCGGCTTCAAGACGCTCTCCTATGTCGGCGACTGGACAATGGGCAAGAAATCCGGTTACACGAACTAGCTTCACCGCGCCCGGGCCGCAAATGCATTCACCGCGAATTCGCCCGGAGTCTCTGTTTCCTTTCCCGTCCGACAGCCGCATAACCCGGCAGCGGAGTCAGGATATTGAGAAATCACTGCTGCCGGAATCCGAATCCCGGCAGCCGACCAACAATGCATGAATCATGAAAAGGACGAGCACCATGGCTATCGCCACAATGAAGAAATCCCGCTGGGGCAGGACCACTGCCGCAGCCGTCGCCGGCAGCACCCTGCTGCTGGGTGGCGGCATGACTGTGGCCCAGGCCGCACTGCCGGCAGGCTCAGCGGGAACCGTCACGGCCAACCCGACCACCGGTGACTGGAAAGCGACGACCCTTTCGGTCTTCAAGCTGCACAGCGATATGGTCTGCCCGACTGTTGGCGGCATGAACGCAGGCGCACTGATCTTCCTGTCCGAGCCCGGACAGGAGATCCAGCCGGCGCCGAGCAACACGGTTGAAGCTCAGACGGCCTATCCCTTTACGCAGGACCCCCAGTATCAGATGTCGCTGAATCCCGACGGCACCATCGCAGATGACAACACCCTGGAATCCGGCTTTGTGGACGGCAGCAAGGCGCCCATCGCTGACATGGCAACGGTTGTCCAGGCCAGCCACACCTACAGCATCGGCTATGTCTGCACTACCCTGACCGACGACTTGAGGACCGCCAAGATCAACCCGGTCAACGGCAAGTCCGTGGCCTCGTGGGCCACGCTGGCCACGGACGCCGCCAAGAACTGGACCCTCAGCCAGCCCGTCGTCGCCACCCCGACCCCGAGCGCCACTCCGACGGCTACCGAGACCGCGACGCCTTCGCCGAGCGCCACACCGACGGCTACCGAGACCGCGACGCCTTCGCCGAGCGCCACACCGACGGCCACCGAGACTGCTTCCCCCTCCCCCAGCGCTACCGCGACGGAGACGTCGACGGCCGAGGCCGCCCAGCCGCTGAAGGCGGGCGCGCAGCTGGTGTCCGGCCAGAAGCACCTGGTCGATGCTCCCGGCGGGACGTTCGCGGCCGGCGAAAAGGTCTCCGGAGAGATCCACTCGAATCCGGTTGTCCTGGCCGAAACCGCCATGGCAAACGGGCTCTTCAGAATTGAGAGTGTAGTTTCGGTCTGAATCCGCCGGATTCGAGGAGTGATCTGGCGATGTAGTTGGTGAGGTTGCGGAAGCCGAGGGCGGAGCCGCGGAGGTGTTCGAGCCGGCCGTTAATCGCTTCGGTAGGCCCGTTCGAGGTGCCGGGTCTTTCGAAGTAGGCCAGGACGTCGTTGGCCCGGCGTATAAGTGTCCGTCCCAGTGTCTTGAGCTCGGTGAGAGCGGCCGGGACGGCTGTGCTGAGGGAATCGATCACGGCTTGCATCAGCTTTTTTCCCTGGACCCGGTCCGGTTCGCGGTAAGCGGCAACCATGCGCTGGTAGACGCCCCAGCTTGCTTCAACCTCGACATGGGTATCGGAGGAGAACAGGTTTTCAAGGCGGTGGCGTTGTTTCTCCGTGAGCAAGTCAGCACCGGTGTGCAGGGTCCGCCGGGCGGAGTACAGCGGGTCTGCGGCCCGTCCGCGGTGCCCGAGGCTCTGTTGCTGGACACGGCGCCGGCACGCATCCAACGCGTCCCCGGCCAGGCGGACCACATGGAAAGGATCCATGACCGGGACCGCGGCAGGTAGTTCCTCCGCCGCGGCGCTCTTGAACCCGGAGAACCCGTCCATCGCCACGACTTCCACCCCGTTCCGCCAGTCTTGGGGGCGTGCCTGCAGCCAGGTCGCGAAGGCTTGCTTCGAGCGGCCCTCGACCATGTCCAGCAGGCGGGACGGGCCGGTCCCGTCACGGATCGGGGTGAGGTCAATGAT
>NZ_JBVAYV010000073.1:0-9570 GCF_055412805.1 Pseudarthrobacter kochi | reverse complement strand
ACCGAGCCGATCACCGGCGCCGGCACCGACGGGCGCCCCCGCACGGAGGGGAAGAGATCCTCCATCATCGAATCCGGGAACAACCGTCCCCGGTGTTCGGCCAGGAACGCGAAAACGCTGCCCGGGACCAACAATTCCCCGGCCAGCGCCTCCACATCCAAATACCCGCGTTGCCCATCCTCACGACCCTGCATGACACCAGTCTTAAATCACCGGTCCCCAAAATCCAGCAGGCACGCCAGCACCCAGCGGATTATTCAGCAGACTCCTAGCCCGAGGGCGACGGCTCTGCTACGACGCCGGTGTCCCGCCTCCCGTCAACTTCTCCGCCGTCGTCCGCTTCCAGGCGTTCACGATCTCTTCGCGTGTGGCGAACCAGGCGGACTTGCCGCGGGCATGCGCAAGGAACCGGTCGAGGGCAAAGGCGTAGGCCGGCCTTCCTATCAGCCGGGGATGCAGACCGACGCTCATCACCGAGGGACCGCCGCGGGGATCATCGAGCTGCAGGTCAAGGGCAGCGATGAGCTGGTTGCCGAAGGATGCTGCGGTGGGGAACTGCCTGAACAACCCGGAATCGTTGGTGTCTCCCGCGTAGGGCAGCACCGGGAGCCTCGGATTGTCCGGGCCGGAGCCCCAGTGCGGCAGGTCGTCATTGAAGCTGTTGGACTCGTAGGTGAATCCGCTCCCGGCGAGCAGGCTGCGCGTACCAGGTTTGAGTCCATCCCGCGAATACCAGCTGGTGGGTGCCCGGCCCGTGCTGGCCTTGAGCGCGTCCCGCGAGGCGAGGATGAGGCGCTCCTCAGCATCGTCGTCGAGCTCTGTATGCGTGTCCCACTGGTGGCCGTGGTCGGCGATCTCGTGCCCGTCGCGAACGAGCGCAGCGGCGATGGCCGGGTTGAGCTGCAGGGCAACTGCACAGCAGAAGGCAGTGGCCCGGATGTCGTGGTTCCGCAGGATTCGCAGCACCCGCCACACGCCTGAACGGGCACCGTATTCGAAAGCGGACTCCAGGACCGGATTCCGGGTGGCTGAGGCAGGCGCCGGAATCCAGTGCGCACCAAGGTCGTTGGCGTTGTCGCCGCGGGGAATGCTCCGCTCGGCGCCTTCCTCCACGTTGATGACAAGCGAAACGGCCACGCGGGCGTCGCCCGGCCAGCGGAAATCGGGCGGAGTTTCGCCGTATCCAAGGAAATCCCGCTGCGTTTGTGGCAGTGCCATCAGCTTCTCCCTTTGGGGGTTCCGACGCCGCACTGAAACGGCTATAGTGAAGCAAACTTCGATATGATGAAACTAGCCGAGAGGGAAGCGAATGTCTACGCTCATTCGCGGAGGCACCGTTGTCACGGGCTCCGGGGACACTGTCATCGAGGCCGGCGCAGTGGTCATCCGCAACGGCCGCATCGCGGACGTCCTCGACCACTGGGAAGCGGACCGAGGCTTCGCAGGCCAAGTCATCGACGCCTCGGGCTGCGTGGTGATGCCGGGCCTCATCAACAGCCACACGCACGGCGTGACCCCGGGTGCGCTCTTCCCCAGTGCGGCCCCGGCCCTGTCTGCGGAACGGTGGATGGGCAACTTGGACAGGCACCTCCTGGCCGGAACCACCACTGTCCTGAGCCTCTGTGGCTTCGCGTCCATGAACGATGTTCGCGAAGCCGACAGCCGGCACGCGGTGCATGTGCGGGGCGCCACCACGCACCTGCCGCACTGCCTGCAGGCAGCGGCCATGGCTGACGGCCAGGGACTGACGGCCGAGTCCCGCGAGCTCACTGTGGAGCGGATGCTCGACGACGGTGCTGTTGCCATCGGGGAGCTGGGAGGAGGGCAGACGCTGGGCGGGGGAGGCCAAGATCTCGTCTACATCCCCGCGGTGATCTACAAGGCTTCCGGGGTCCGCATCACCATCGAACAGGCGCGGCGTATAAAGGAAGCCGTGCTGGGACGGTTCATCAATGCCGGCGCGCCCAACGTGGTTGCCCTGGCCCAGGCAGCCAAAGTTGCCGGACTCACAGAGGCGCTCACCGCCACCCAGCTCGCCAAGCTCGTCAGGCACGCCGTGATGCCCTCGTTCCTCCCGGCCATCGAGGGGATGCGGGAAGGCGTCCGGGCCGCGGCGAGGTTCGGCGTGCCGGCCATCGTCCACAGCGCCGCGGCCACCGCCGGCGTCCTGCGGGAACTGATGATGGAGCTCGACGGCAGCGGCGCCACCGTGATTGCCGCCCACGCCAACCATCCTTCCCATACTCCCGACGAAGCCCACGAGCTGGCCGTTCTGGGACGAAAAGAGGGCTGGCCCGCCGAGGCCTCCGTGTTCGACCTGTTGCACCGCAAACACACCGTCACCACACGCGAACACTGGGACCTGCTGCTCCGGGAACCGGACCTGATCTCGGTCGTCGGCACCGACTACGGGCACGACGGTGACCACGACGAGCTGATCTCCGCCGTCCAGGACATCGTGGCCCACGGCCACCGCTCCCTGGCCGGCGCCGTCGCCATGGCGAGCTCTGCCGTCGCAGACCTCATCCCGGGCATCGCCCCCGGAGGCGGACGGCTTGAGGCCGGGCGGGCGGCGGACGTGGCTGTAGCCCGGATGGAGGACTTCAGCGATGTGCGGACCGTCCTGGTGGACGGCATCTGCGTGGTCCGGGATGGACAGCTCACCCCGGAGGCCCACCGATGAGCCACATAGTGGGCCGTAAAACGGCATTTCCTGGTGATTCAGCACTGAGCACAGGGCAGCTGGCGGCCATCCGCGAGCTGGTGGGCGAGGACATCGCCCGGGAGGACTTGCCTGCACTGGAAGCCGCGTACCGTGACTTTCGGGCCGGAATGTCTGAACTGAAAGCGTCCTTCGAGCAGCTGACACGTGCAGTGGAACAGGACGTGAAACCGTGACGGAACCCGAAGCCGTGGCCGAACCCTGGGAACTCGGAATCGCCGAGGCCGCCGGCCGCCTCCGACGACAGGAATTGTCTGCGGTCGTACTGCTCGACTCCGTCCTGGACCGGCTCCACGACACCGAGGACTACGCGCACGCCTGGGCGTTCGTGGACGAGTCAGGGGCGCGCGAGGCGGCCCGGCGGGCTGACGAGCGGGCTGCGAGAGGACAGTTCGGCGGCGGCCTCCACGGCATTCCGTTGGGGGTGAAGGATGTCATCGACGTCCGTGGGATGCCTAGCCAAGGCGGCTCCGACAGCCTACGGGGGAACATCGCGAAGGACGACGCCGGCGTCGTACATCAACTGCGGGCCAGCGGTGCCGTGATCCTCGGCAAGCTTCAAACCCATGAGTTCGCGTTCGGGCAGGGCACGCCGCCGTCGCGGAACCCCTGGGATCCCGATCGGTATGCTGGCGGCTCCAGCGTTGGCTCTGGAGTCGCCGTCGCCGTCGGAAGCATTCCTGGGGCCCTGGGCACGGATACTGGCGGCTCGGTCCGAAACCCAGCGTCGGTCAACGGCCTCGTGGGGCTCAAGCCCAGTGCCGGCGTCGTGTCTTCCACGGGAGTCCTGCACGTCAGCCACACTATGGACCATGTGGGGCCGATCGCCCGGAGCGTGGAAGACTGCGCCTTACTCCTGGACGCGATGGTGGACCCACGGGCGCTTGCCCGGCTCGGAGGGCCAGCCTCTTCCCGGATTGGCGACCTTCCTGCTCCGTTGAGGCTTGGCGTTGACCGCCGGATGTGGTCTGAATGGGGGGTAGCGGCCGATGTACGGGCAGCCTTGGAAGGGGCACTGTCAGTGCTCACGGACCTTGGAATCGAAATCGTGGAGCTCTCGCTTCCCGAGGTGGACCTAGCCCTGCATGCCAGTGTGGCGATTTCCCTGTCGGAAGCGGCCCACCATCACCGCGAGCGACTGGGAACCGCTGCGGAACGGTACCTGCCTGCCACTCGGATCATGATCGAAACGGGCGCCCTCGCCTCCGAGGATGAAGTCCATTTGGCTCGGCAGGTACAGAGCTACCTTCAAGCCTTCATACCTGAAGCCATGGCCAAGGCAGGAGTGGCCGGCCTGGTCTCGCCCACTCTCCCGGCGATCGCGCCATTTGCGGCATCAATGTCCTCCGAACTCACCGGTTCCACAGGCGAGGGCTCCCTGGCGGCTGCCCTTCGCATGCTTTCCGCTGCGAACCTCACCGGCGTGCCGGGCCTCAGTGTGCCTTGTGGGTTTGCGAAGGGGCAGCCGATCGGAATGCACATTATGGGGCTGCAACACTCCGACGCCACAGTTCTTGCCATAGCCAACGCCTATGAGCAAGCCGCGCCATGGCGCACTTGCGTCCCGGTCAGGGTATTGCCCGCGGTCACTGGTCCAAGGGCATTCTAGCTGTGTCTTCGTAGCCCGTGAGACGAGGACATCAACGATTCAGTGTCGTCCTCTTACCTGAGTAAGTTGACTTGAGGGAATGAATGGGCCAGCAGGGAACGCCGATGCCCTACGTGTCAGGCTGGAACGGTACCAGGGGCTCATAGCAAGTCCGTTTAATCGCGTGGGGCGAGAACCAGGAATCCAGTAATCATGTCCAGTGCAGTTTTGAGTGCCGTAGGCCAAGATGGTCCTATGAACAGTCCCGGACCGCGTGCCGGTGGACCGAGCGCTCGTCGGTCGTTCACCCCCGCGCAGAAGCTTGAATTTTTGGCCTCCTACGAGGCCGCTATCGAGTCCAATGAAGGCGGCGCGTTCCTGCGCCGTGAGGGCCTGTTTTCCTCGCAGATGACTGAATGGCGCCGGCTCCGTGACGCCGGCGTCCTGGCGGGCAAGAAGCCCGGGGAAACAATCGGGAAACTCTCCAAGGACCAGTCCGAGATCGACCCATATCTTTAGTCCCTCTTCGTCGGTGCCTTGATGGCGCGGCACATCCGCTGTGGAAAGTGTCCACGACGCATCTCTCACAGGCCTGCCTGCCCGAGGAGAAAACTGAAAATCGTGATACACCCGATGCTTGGTTGCTGAACGGCTGCAGCCTTAGCGTCGTATTTAGAAGTCGTTTGCAGTGGCAATTGCGGTCATTCCGCCCGGTAAACGGTTCCTTTGCGGCTGGAAGCGGCTAATGGCCCGACCGCTCCACTGTTCCCAGGCATTCGGCGACGCGACGGCCGCACAATATCCTGATCACTTCGGATCGTCGGATGCAGAGGGGGTCGTGGAGGTGAGGAACAAGCCGGTTTGGTGGAACTGGCGGGCCGTAAGACCTGAGAGCACAACCATGCCCAGCAGCAGCACGATCATCATGACGTCTAAGAAGGACTGGACGCCTCGAGACAGGGATTGCCCGGCGAAGTAGATCAAGAGACCGGGCGACCAGAGCAATTGCTTGGCCAGACCCGCCCGGATCTGAACTGCCGCACCCCTGAGGACCGATATGTGGTTGACGTCGATCGGCTCTTTGCCCAGAACCTGGCGTCGGACGTGCTTCACTTCCTCTGCCGTCAAGCCCAACGTGACTCCGATTGGGTGGTCCCGGACCATGGGGGACACTTTCTTGCTCCCATAGACCCAGCCAACAACAAGAACGCCGAGGCCTCCCAGTAGCGAGCCTAAATACAGCCCGGACCGAAGGAAACCCCCGGCGACGTCCGGCCAAAGGGCGGCCAGAGCGAATCCGACGACCAGTCCAGCTAAAACCGTCAATGGGAAATGCACCAAGAAGTACCGGCGGACCGCCCCACCTATCCCAAGGTCAGTCAAGCCCTGCGCCCTCGACGCTGCTTTAGTCCAACGTGACTCCGCGCCAGCATCCGCTTCTTGCATTTTGAGTCCCCTGCTCACTTTGTCTCTGATGCCGAAAATACACGTCCAGCAGAACCAGGTACAGCGTTCGACATCGGGTTCCCTTAGGGTCCGCTGGTGTTCCGTCGCCGCGAGTGTCCTAGAGCGAGGGCCAGCTGGCGTCTGAGGCGTTCAATTTCTGTGGAGAGCTCGCGGTTCCGTTCCAGCGATGCGCTGAGTCGGGAGCGCAGGGAGTCCGTGCTGGCGCTGCTTCGGCGTGCGCGCGGTTGTTGTGGGCGGTCGTCACGCAGCCCGATGATGTCCGCCCGGAGGTCGGACTGGGTGTAGAGCCAGGAGCGGGATACGCCGGCGGCGGCGGCGACGGCTTCGAAGGTGACGGGGCCGCCCTGCTTTTCTAGTTCACGCAGGGCCGCCACGGCTTTGGAACGGGTGAGTTCGTGCCGACGCTCCGCGGCCAGCCGGATGTGGCGGCTGTTATCTGCCCGCACGGTTGTCCTCCTTCTGCAAGAGGCTTGGGCTTTTTGGCGTCTCGTCGTCGAGAGTTTCAATGATGCGGTCCAGGTTGCCGAGCACCCGTGTGTTCATTTCGGCGAGCCGCTGCTGGCCGCGAGCTTCGGCTGCGGAGATGATCTGCACGACCTGCGTCCGGTGTTCGCGGTGTTGCGGGAGGAAGTCGGCGGTGGTGATGAACATGGGACAGGTCAGGCACGCGTTGGCATGCGGGCAGGTCTTCTGGACCGGGAGGCCGCAGTAGCCGTTGGGAAGTGCCTGGGTGGCCCTGCCGAGGCGCTGTTTGGACCAGGCGGCCTCGGCGAGGGGGCCGTCGGGATCAAGTTCGACGACGGTGCCGGATGCGTTGACTTTCCGTGCGGCTTCCCAGTGCCGCCGGATGGCTGTGTCGCTGAGTCTGGCGTAGTGGGCGGTCATCTGGTGGGAGTCGTGGTCCAGGATCCGGCGTACGACCTCCTGAGGAACGTCGAGGTTGATCAGTCTGGTGCCCAGCGTGTGGCGGAAGCGGTGCGGGCTGACCACGGCAGGGCTGCCGTTTTCGTCGGTGACGTTGCAGTCCCTGACCCATCGCCGAAGGGCGGTGCTGTATGAGCTTGCGCTGACGTGTCCGGCGCCGTAAACGTCCACCCGGTCATGGGCGAAAAGAAGTCGCGTTCCGGAACTGCCCGTCCCGTTGACGTAGAGGATCTGCTCCCCAATGGCCCGTTCAAGTTCCTCATCGATGGGGACGAGCGCCTCGCGTTTCATCTTGTGGTTCAGATACCGCAGATACGGGGCACCGTCCTTGTCCCGGGTGATGCAGTCCTGGGTCAGGGCCACGGTGTCGCTGATCCGCAGCCCGCAACGGATCAGAATCACGGTGATGAGCCGGTGATGCGGGCTGGCCATTTTGGCAAGATTTTCAGGGTCTTCCAGCTGGGCCATGACGTGTTCACTCAGGGCCCGGGGTTGCCGGACCGTCTCTTTGGGATAGTCCTCGGTGTAGATCTGGGCCGTACTGGGCAGATCAGTTACCCATCCGTGACGGCGCATGGTGAGGAGAAACGTGTTGAACTGGCCGATCCGCATCCGGTGCGTCGTCGTCCCGGCGGTATGGGTGTGTAGATAGGCCAGAAACCCTTCGATCACCTCCCGGTCTATGTCGGCGGTACCGGTGACTGGAATCCTCGTTGAATCCAGAAAGGCGTTGAAGCTCTCCACGGCTTTGGTTCCCAGCACCGCGGATTCGACCGTTAATCCGGTCGTCAGCCGCCAGCGGGCCCATCGTTTGGCCAGCTGCTTCAACCAGGGCCGGGTGATGTTTTCGAAGTGGACCGTGACTTGGCTGCGGGCGGCGATACCAAGGGCCCTGGCATGCCAGACGTCCTTAGGGAACTCGGTTTCCCACGGCGCGGCATCCAGGTAAGCCATCCCCCGGGGGCCCGTCCGGACTGGCAGCTGGTCGCTTCGTGAGGGCAGGGGATGCAGGGTTGTCATATCGTAACCGTCCTGGAAGCGAACCAGCCCGCATCGGCCAGTGCGCGGCGGGCGTCATCGCTGGAGATATGGGCATAGATTTTGACCGTCGTCGTCAGGCTCGCATGGCCCAACAGTTTGGAGACCACTTCGACCGGGACGTTCTCCCGCAGCAGCCGGGTGGCATAGGTGTGCCGGAACCAGTGCGGATCAAACGCGACGCCCGTCTGACGCCGGAGCCGCCGCACCAGGTCATGGACGGCGGCATAAGTCATTGCCTGCCCGTAGGGCTGGCCCCACAGGTTGACGAAGACGTAGTCGGAATCCAGGTCACCGTATTCGATGTCGAGGTAGTCGGCATACAGCCGGATCAGTTCTGCGGTGACGGGGATGGTTCGCGAATGGGGCGACTTTGCGCGCGCACCGTTGGTGTTGTTGCGCCGGCGGACAGTGATTTCCCGTTCGGGGACGGCGATGTCCTCATGCCGGAGCCCCAGGGCCTCACCGATCCGGATACCGGCGTCATGGAGCAGCGCGAACAGCAGCCGGTCCCGGAGGTGCGCGCACGAATCGAGGATGCTTTGGACCTCGTCGGGGGCCAGCAGGCGGGGAATCCTTGCCGTCACGGGAAGCTTCACCACCCGGCGCTGTTTCGCGGCACCCTTGCTGATGTGGTGCAGGAAGGGTTTCCACCCTCCCTGGCGGGCGCCGGGGTCCCAGCACGTGCTCAGCTCGCCGAGGTCAAGGCCATGGCGGGCGGCATGCTGATAGAAGATCGACACGGTGGAAAGCTTGCGGTTCACCGTCGCCTCACCGCAATGGTGCCCGATCGACGGAAGAACTGAAAAGACCTGCCCGCGCATGTCTGGCGGACGTCGCAGCCACCTGATGAACGCCCCCACGTCTTCCAGCTTTACGGACTGCCAGTCGAGCCCGTGTTCGTCCAGGAAGACGAACCAGTCCTTCAAATCGTGGGCGTGGGCTTTGATCGTGTTCGGTGACCGCTCGGTCTCGGCCAGATACCTGAGGTACCGCTCTGCCGGGTCCACCACACCGGCCACGCCGACCACTGTGTACGACACCGCATTGCTTGCCGGATCCAACACTTTCGATACCCTCATCGCCGCTCCCGTCAGCTGCCTCGTGGACGGACACGACGCTAACCCATCCACAACGAAGCAACCAGAGCCCCTAACCCCCGTGAACTACATGACGGACAGCCCGCAGACGACTAAAGATATCGCGCGTTTGCGCCGCCAGCTGGAGGTGAGTGAGAGCCGGTTGAAAAGATCCGAGGCAGCTTTGGGAATCATGGAAAAACTCTCGGCGTTCTTAGAGAACGCCGTTCAGGAATCACCGGACGAGCCGAAGTCCAAGAAGAGCTGATGGCCGCCTACCAAAGCCTGTGCCAACAACTGGTCCCCACCCGGCAAGCGGCGGCCCTGGCCGGGGTCTCACGCACCACGGTGTACCGCAAGCCGGCCCCGCCCCGGGACCAGATGGCGGCAGCACCACCGAATAAGCTGACACCTGCCGAGCGGGGGGCGGTATTGGCGGCGTTGAACGCCCCGGAGTTCGTGGACCTGGCACCGATGCAGGTCTATGCGAAGCTCCTGGATGCGGGCGTCTATCTGGGCTCGTTGTCAACGTTTTACCGGGTGTTGGAGGAGAACAAGCAGGTCAAGGAACGCCGCCGCCTGGCCAAGCACCCTCCACGGGCCGTGCCCGAGCTGGTCGCCACCGCACCGGGCCAGGTGCTGACATGTTATGCCGATGTTGTGGTTATGCCGATGTTGGTCTGTGATCCCAGGTTCCAGGCGGTGGACGGGACAAAAAGGTCGGCATAATCACGCTGTGGTGATCGGCTTGT
>NZ_JBVAYV010000072.1:0-9660 GCF_055412805.1 Pseudarthrobacter kochi | reverse complement strand
AAGTAATCACGAGATCAACAGCATCAGCCTTGAACTCATCAGAAAACGTGGGACGGGAAGACATGGGAACAATCCTTTCAAAGACTGTCTCACATCAGTAGTACACCTCAGCCCTGCCCTGCGACAGGTGGTTCGTGCTCGTACTACCGGATCAGTGTAGGTCCGCGTCCGGACGGACGGCATCTGTGTGAAGCGGCCCGGGCCGCTCCACGACGCACGAAGGCTGCACGCCACCGGGAAAAACCCGGCTCTGGAACTGCCCGCATGGACCGGGCGGCGTGTTCGCCGGCCCGGCCGTGGGCGCCCACATAGGATCGGCGCATGGCCAGCGCCGGGGATCCGGCCGATCCGTTCCTCCTCCATCGGGATGCAGGGGGTGCCCTGCAGTTCCAGGACGGTGCGCATCATGACCACGAAGAACCGGTCCCGGATCATCACCGGATCCGCCAGGGCGTGCGGCGCACGGTGTGGGCGGCCGGAACGCGGTGGCTGATCACTCATGGCCTCACCCTACTCAGGACCAAAGGCATGCTCGCAGCGCTCACACCCAATGAGGCGTCCGCTGGTGCGGCCGGCTGTTGGGTCCAGTGCCTCCGTCGCAGGGCTCCGGAGATCCTGGCCCTGCCTACGTCTGCGACGTTTTTTGGTTGCTGTCCTTATGGTGTTGACGGGTGGTTCCGTGGCCGTTGTAGGGTCGTGGCTACCCGGGGGAGGCGGGTATGGCTTTGTTGCTGTGGCCGGACGACTCATCTCGTGACGGCTCCGAAGGATTGGCCGCCCGCCGCCCCGCGATGACCCGACCGCTGATTGAGAGACGCGACATGATCGCCGGATAAGGACACGCATCGCCAACGTCCTCAAACTCGGGGACGGGGACGAGGTCATCTGGGCGACGGACCTGAACCACGGCGGCCCTGCGCTGCTGATCGCGGTCCTCGTCGCCCACGGCCAGAAAATCCTCTACATCCCGGGCCGGATCGTGCACCACGCCTCCAAGCTCTACCGCGGCGAGGGCAAAACGGACGCGAAAGACGCGGCTGTAATAGCCGACCAGGCCCGGATGCGCCGCGACCTGCAGCCGCTGCGGGCCGGGGATGAGATCAGCACCGGGTTGCGGATACTGACCGCCCGGCGGGCCGACAAGTCCGCGGACCGGGTCCGGGCGATCAACCGCCTGCAGGCCCAACTGCTCGAATACTTCCCCGCGCTGGAGCGGGCCTTTGACTACAGCCGCTCCAAAGCCGCCCTGCTGCTACTGACCAAACACCGCACCCCGGACGGGATCCGCCGCACCGGCCAGACCAGGCTGCATGCCTGGCTGAAGAAAAACGGCGCCCGCTCCTCCGCAGCGGTCGCCCAGGCCGCCGTCGATGCCGCGAAATCCCAACACACCACCGTCCCCGCCCAGCATCTCGGCGAGATGATCGTCGCCGCCCTCGCCCGGGAAATCATCACCCTCGACAAGGAGCTGGCCGAACTCGATGTGCTGATCAGCGAGAAAGTCACCGAACACCGGCACACCCCGTCCCTGCTCAGCATGCCAGGATTCGGGCCCGTCCTCGCCGCCGAATTCCTCGGCGCCACCGGCGGAGACCTCACCGTCTTCCAAACCGCGGACCGGTTCGCCGGCGTCGCCGGACTCGCCCCCGCACCCCGGGACTCCGGCAGAATCAGCGGCAACCACCCCCGCCCCCGCCGCTACGACCGCAGGCTGCTACGCGTCTTCTACCTCTCCGGGCTCTCGGCGCTGAAATCCTGCCCGGCCTCACGGGCCTACTACGACCGCAAACGCGGCGAAGGCAAAACCCACATCCAGGCCATGCTCTCCCTGGCCCGGCGCCGCCTCAACGTCCTCTGGGCCATGCTCCGCGACGGCACCACCTACACCCCGGTCCCCGCGCAGGTGGCCAGGATGGCTGCCTGACGGCCTGCGCCGAGCCTCCGCACACCGCAGTCCCGACAGGCAGGTCCTAGCGGATTTTCACTGCCTGTGGTTCAGTTCGGCGCTTGGAACGGATTGGTCGCTGCACGATCTGCCGGCCTACGACCATCGACCGGATGGTGACGGACCCGAATCTGACATTGTCCAAGGTGATGGCCGTGACCCGCCACCGGCGGGTGTCATCAATGGCACCGTATCTGCGGCCGCGGATTGACGAGGTCTTCCAAAAGGTACAGGAGCATTTTGCCGCACCGCGGCCGGAGCCGACGCTGACGCCCGGGTATGACGCGGGCGACTTCACGGTCGTGTTCGGTGGTTGAGGTACTCAAGCATCCGGAACAGCGGCGCCTTGAGCCGCCATCGGCCGGAAGAACTCGGTCAAAACGGAAGTACGAGACACCCCTCAAGCATCCGCCTCACGAGACCAGGATTTGGGAGACGCGCCCTAGTGGGGCAGGTGCGAGGCCGCGGCGGAGCCCGGTGCGGCTTTTGGAGCCAGATAGGCGTCGAGCTTGGCGAGGGTTTGCTCGATGCTGGCCGGGTTCCGGCGGAGGTAGCCGGCCAGGCGCATTAGGATCCGTGCCCGGACTTCGCGGGCGTCCCACTGCTCCGTGACGAGGGTGCCAGGGTTTCCGGCGGCATCGGTGGAGGGCTCCAGCAGGTAGCGCCAGATGTGGCCGCCGAAGGGCTGCCAGGCGATCCGTCGGCCCTCCTCGAACTCGCAGACCGTGTTCAGGACCTTGTAGTCCATCTTGACGTTCATTTCCATGCCGAACTTCGCACCGAGGGCAAGCCGTTCCGGACCGCGGGGCTGGGCGCCCTTGACCGTGCCGGAACCGTCGATCACGCTGTGCAGCGCTGGTGTGGCGAGCACCTCGAAGACGGTTTCCGGAGCGGCCGCGATAAAGCGGTTACGGGACACGAGATATCTGTTGGTCATCCGGCGATTCTAGCACCGATACCCATGGGGGTATATTATGTTTTTGGCAACCATTGA
Organism: Pseudarthrobacter kochi; assembly: GCF_055412805.1. Lineage (NCBI taxonomy): Bacteria > Bacillati > Actinomycetota > Actinomycetes > Micrococcales > Micrococcaceae > Pseudarthrobacter > Pseudarthrobacter kochi. The sequence goes on along the minus strand of NZ_JBVAYV010000072.1, from coordinate 6,721 downwards.
TATCGCTGAATAGATTTTCAACGACACAGTCACCGGCAACGGAATTGTGCCGGTGGACGTCTAGGCGGCATGGTGCCGCCCTTGTTGCCCCGGGCGGGCCCGCACAGCCTGCGCGCCCTTGCGGCCGACCGCCCGGAAGTAGCAGGCCGACGCCTGCGCGTCGAGACCTGAGCGTAAGGTGTGACACGATGCTCGCCGCCCGGCTGGCATAACGACTTCAGGAGGCACTGCCCATGACATCCACCAACCCTGCCAAGATTGCATTCTTGATCCTCACTGATTCGGCGGACCGAGGCCTTCCCGGGCTGGTCATGGCGAGCCGCCTCAAAATGAGCCGCGGCTCCGACGTGCGCGTCCTCTTTTTCGGCCCCGGCGTGAAACTCGCCGGCAGCGGAGCGGCCGACCAGCAACTCGCGGACCTCATCGACTCAGGGGTCAAACCTACGGCCTGTTCCGCACAGGTGGAGCAATTCGGTCTGGCCGAGGAATTTGCCGACCGTCCCATCGAACTCCTCGCCGCCGGCGCCGAGATCGAAGCGTATGCCAAGGAAGGCTTTACCGTACTCAGCTTTTAGGCCCGCCGGGCCGGTCTCCGCTGAGTTCGAGCGGCTCCCCGAGGAGGACCGCAAATGAGCGGCAGACCGTCAATGAACCGGCCCTTACATACAGCGGTGTCTCGGGGGGTTACGTCCCGCTGAGTGGATGCTCCTATTGATGTCAAGCAACTTCTTGTGCCAGATGAGGTTGTCGGGTTTTGTCGTCGAGCCATGCGCCGTATGCGGTTTCCAAGTTGGTGTCAGCGCGTTGTCCTATCTCGAGTCGGCGTAGGCGCTGGTAAGGGACCTCGAGCTGTTTGGCCGCCTCGGTTAGGACGATGCCGAGAGTTTGGTGGCGTTGCGCGAGTCGTTTCGCTGATGCTCGAACGATCAGCTCCGGGGTGGTGCCCGGTGCAGGGCGCGTGCGCGCGAGAGTGACCGCCAGTTTGTCACGGTCAAAGCGGCGAAAATCCTGCCGAACGGCCTCTGGCGCGCTCACCAACAGGCCATGGATCTGATTCATGCTGGCAGTGCGGGCCTTGGTCGCGGAGGAGCGTTCTGCAAGCAAGACCCGCATCGACTCGACATCGCCGTCGCGTTGTTTCGGGGTCGCAAGTCCTCGCCCGGCGACGACGGACAATGCCGCTTGGCGGGCGTCGAGGGGATCGGATTTGCCGCGCAGTCGGCGCTCGGCACGGTTGGCGCGGGTAACCTCAAGCACGCGCATACCGGCTCCCGCCAGGACACGAGCAAGCTCCGCGCCATAGGAGCCGGTGCCTTCGACGCCCACGGCGCCGACGATGCCGTGGGCGTGGAGGAAGTCGATGATTTGGGGGTACCCACTTCCCACGGCAAGGAACTCCCGGTCGGCGATCGGTCGTCCGAGGTCGTCGACGATGGCGACATGATGGGTGTCTTTGTGGGTATCGACCCCCGCGAAAATGGTGTGTGATGCCGCGACTTCGGTGGTGATTTCTGGCGGTTCGAGATGTGCGACTTTCATGACTGCGTACCCGTCTCTTCGTTGAAGGGATATCGCCGATGGGGTCGGGAAGGCAGACAGCACAGAGGTGAGACTGGTGGCCAGGCTCCTATCAAGTCATGTCGCCCCGATCAAGCGGCATTAGCGGCTCTGGTGCGGGCGGACAGATCCACTCAAAGACAACCTCGAAAGGTGTCGGTGGAGTTTTGAGTCACCCCCACACCAGAGCCACATCCAGTATCTCTGTGGAGTTTTCTCGACACCGTGCAGGTCAGTTATTTGATTATGCTGCCGTGAGTTCGGGAAGCAAAATCGCCTCCTCGATCGGCGTGGCGGGTGCGGTGTCCATGGCCTTGAGTTCGGCCATGGAGGCCTCGGAGAGGTAGCGGCGGTCGCCGGCTTCCCATTCGTCATGTTGCTCGACGAGGACCGCGCCGGCAAGCCGGAGAAGGGCAGCCGGGTTGGGGAAGACCCCGACGACGTCAGTGCGTCTCTTGATCTCCTTGTTGACGCGTTCCATGGGATTCGTGGTCCAGATCTGACGCCAGTGCCTGGCCGGGAACCCGGTGAACGCGAGCACGTCGTCCCGGGCGTCGCCGAGCATCGCGGCGACCTTCGGATGGGATTTGAGAAGCATCCGGGTGACCTCGTCGAACTGGGTGTTCACGTGTCCGGCATCGGGCTGGGCGAAGGCGGTGCGGATGATCGAGGCGACCATGTCCTGGGATCCCTTCGGCACGGTCGAGAGCACGTTGCGCATGAAATGCACGCGGCATCGCTGCCACGCCGCACCCTGGAACACCGTCCCGATGGCTTTCTTCAGGCCGCTGTGGGCGTCGGAGATCACCAGCTTCACCCCGTCCAGCCCGCGGGCCTTCAAGGACCGCAGGAACGCGGTCCAGAATCCCTCGTTCTCGCTGTCGCCGACGTCGAAGCCCAGGACTTCCCGCCGCCCGTCCGAGGCCACGCCGAAGGCGACCACGACAGCCTGGGACACGACGCGGTGCCCGACGCGGGCCTTGCAGTAGGTGGCGTCCAGGAAAACGTACGGGTAGTCCATGGCCGAAAGGTTCCGGTCCCGGAACGCGCCGACTTCGTGGTCCAGGTCCTCGCAGATCCGGGAAACTTCGGACTTGGAAATCCCGGTCTCGGCCCCGAGTGCTTTGACGAGGTCATCGACCTTGCGGGTGGAGACCCCGTGCAGGTAGGCCTCCATCACGACAGCGTAGAGGGCCTGGTCCACGCGGCGGCGGCGTTCGAGCAGGGCCGGGAAAAACGACCCGTTCCGCAGCTTGGGGATCTTCAGGTTCAGGTCCCCGGCGGTCGTCGTCAACGTCTTGGGCCGGGACCCGTTGCGCTGGGTGGTCCGCGCCTCGGAGCGTTCGAACGGGGCGGCGCCGATGAACGCGGTCGCCTCGGCCTCGATGAGCTGCTGGTACAGGGTTTCGGTCGCGGCACGGATCCGATCGGAGACATCGGTGAGTTTCAGTTGGCCAAGGAGGTCAAGCAGGGCAGACTGGTCTAGAGCAATCGTGTGTTTGTGTCCTTTGTGAGTTCTTTGATCGGTTCTCACTGACCATCGCACGATGGCTCACTACGTTGCCGGAGCAACGCGCAACTGCCGATATCTACACCACTCCACGGGACGTAACCACCCCCCGTTCTTCTCGCAGCAATGTTCGTCGCTAATATGTCGTCAATCTAGGCCCTGCCGCATAGGGGACGGAACCCCCGGTCCAGAGGAACCGCCCGGGCCGGAAGGGCGCATGCGCAGCGGCGACTTACCGAAGGAGGACAACCGGACGGTAGAAGAACCGCCGTAGTAGTTCGGCTTACGGCGAAGGAAACGCCGTCTGCGCCAAGTGCAGAGGACTTCTGACATTCCGTGCAGACGACTTCTGAAAATGACAAACCGAGTAGACGACGATGATTCGAATGCGTCCCGGTGGGCGTCCCGCATACGGGACGGTGGACGCACCGGTGTCTTCCAAGAGAAACAAAATGCATTGAGCGACGTCACGGCGCCGGTCGAAGATTGCTTTGGATAGCATTCAGCATATGGAGTCATCCCCAATGAATGTCGACCGTCAGACCGTGAACGAGCCGGGCCTAATCGCCCGGTATCCCCTGGCAAGTTTCTTTATACTCGCCCTCGCGCTTTCATGGATCGCGTGGAGTCCGTGGTGGCTGGGACAGGATGGTCTCGGACTGCTCCCGATACCGGGCTCCATTCAGGTAGTGGCACTGGTGAACCCACTTGGCATCTTCGGCCCAGCCGCTGCCGCCTTCATCGTCGTCGGAGCCACCGAGGGCCGTGCCGGAGTCCGTCGCTTCTGGGCTAACGTAACTAGCCTTCGGCTTGGCCTGCGGTGGTGGGGTGCGGCCCTATTAGGTGTCCCCGCAATCCTGTTAGTCGGGGCAATACTCCTGCCGGGCACGCTGGGTTCATTCACGACGGATGGCCTGGCCGCAGTCCTGATGATCTATCCGGTGCAACTCCTTGGCATCGTTTTCCTCGGCGGCGGTCTGGAGGAAATCGGGTGGCGTGGTTTCGCCCAGCCCAAGCTTCAAGAGAAAAGTTCACCGCTAGGGGCAGCGCTGCTGATCGGTATCGTCTGGGCCGCATGGCATGGACCCCTGTTCCTGACTCAAACTTGGGATACACCCCGCAGCACTATTGCTCAGGTTCTGTTGTACGTGGTCGTTGTCATTGGGCTTTCAGTGATCATGGCGTGGGTGCGCAACGGCAGTGGCAGCACTCTTACTGCGGTCCTAGCCCATGCCTCCGTGAATGGCTCCCTAGGCGTCTTGGTAATCGCGTTTCCCGGATCGCTCATCGAAACTACGAACTGGTGGGGACTCGGCATCATCCTGGCCGCTGCAGTAGTTGTCCTGGTGACAAAGGGCCGTCTCGGTGCCGGCGAAGCCATCGAAGCCCCTGCCGCGATGGCGCGGCCCGCATAGTCAACGGTGTCCGGTAGCGGTTCCCTAACGGGCGCTCAACCCATGCTCGACACGTGTCATGTAAACGTTCGTTTAAGTGACAGTCCGATTCCAAATCGAACTGGAATCGGAAGATGTCACTTAACCCGTTCTTTATTCTAAGTCATGCAAAGGGTGGCTGATCTTTTGTTTGTGACAGGAGTCGGGGGTGTCTGGAGCCCGGCAAAGGTATCCCGGAGCCGGCGAACAGATTCTTCGCTCCGGCATCCGCGCAGCCTGCCGCACGGCCTGATCCCAGGCCGCATCGAACCTGGCCGGCAGGCCACGCTCAACGGCCGGCGGTCCATCATCGGCCCTGCCGGCCACCCTCTCCAGGCACTTCAGAGCCAGGGTTGAAGATAGTGCAGACGAGTTCGATACAGAATGCCTGTTGTGCAGGCGGGTCCGAACACAGAACTGTTCGAACCCGCCTGCACAACCCCCGGACTTCCGCGGAGGCGCGTGGAGACGACTTCGAAAAATGACATCCTTCGACCCTTCACGATACGACGGCCGCGTCTCGAAATACTTTTGTTTTTCGAGACGGTGCTAGCGGGGCCGAGCCTTCCACCTGCTTAGGTTTTGTTGCCGGTGAGAGCGAGGCCTCCACCGAGGCCGACCATCATGACTCCGCCGGCGGCGCTCATGCGGGCGAGGCGTTTCGGGTTGCGGGCGAACCAGGCGCGTGCGGTGCCTGCGGTGAGGGCCCAGGCGGTGTCGCTGGCGAGGGCGATCGTGAAGAAGATCATTCCGAGGGTCACCATTTGGAGGGGAATGGCTCCGTGGTCGTAGTCGACGAATTGGGGGAGGACTGCGACGAAGAAGACGATGGTCTTGGGGTTGGTCACGCCGACTGTGAATCCTTCGCGCACGAGCCGGAAAGAGGACGGTCGAGTCTTGGCTGTGGGGGAGGTGTCGGTGTGGTCGTTGCGGTGACGGAGCGCTTGGATGCCGAGATAGACGAGGTAGGCCGCGCCGATGAACTTGATGACTGTGAAGACGATGATCGATTCAGCGACGATGGAGCCCACGCCGAGGGACACGAGGGCGACGGCCGGGAGCATGCCGAGTGCGTTGCCGAGCACACTCAGGAAGCCGCTCTTGCGGCCGAGGGAAAGCGAGCGGCCGATCACGAAGAGCACGCTCGGACCCGGGATGACGATGAGCGCGAACGCCGCGAGGGCGAAAGCCCAGACGTTAGCTGCGGGTACCATGTTGAGCTCCGATCGACGGCAGGGTGACGTGAATTGAATGTAGCGCACTTCGGCTCCCGACAGGATGTGAGGGGTAGTCAGTGAATGGGCGACATTCTGGCCACCACGCCCCCGACGAGAGTCCGACTCGCCTCGATCGCGACGACGAATCCAAGCGACAAATAGCGCCGTGAAAAGGCCGCCATTTACCGCCGAAAGTCACACCGGTACGGGTTCAGACGCCCCCGACAACCAACGCACAAAGGGTCGTTTTTGACCGTAGCGAATAGGGCACCCGGGCAGTTCTGCGGGCCAGTCTTAACGGAATCCGCAGGCCCGGAAGCCCGCGCTTCTGGAAGAGTGCAGCATATTGCCCTCCTGCCGCCGGTGGAGGACCGGCTTACGGGCACTTGTCGGGGGCACCGACTATGTTGAGTAGCGAAGCTTGTCCCCCTGAGGGTGAGCCGGATACTCGCGAGGAGAACCTCACTGAACAGCCCGATTGACAGTCGCTCCGTCTTCGTCGTGCACGGTCGCAATGAACCGCTCCGCAAGTCTATGTTCGAGTTCCTACGGAGCATCAACTTGTCTCCGATGGAGTGGACAACAGCCGTTGAACTTACCGGCGAGGGCTCGCCCTACATCGGGCAGGTGCTCGATGCGGCCTTCGACCATGCGACTGCTGTGGTTGTCCTGATGACACCCGATGAGGTGGCGTATCTGCAGCCCTGCTACGGTCATGGCGCGGGCGACCAGGAAACGCAACCCGCGGCGCAAGCTCGCCCCAACGTGCTATTCGAAGCTGGCATGGCTCTGGGGCGTGACGCCAAGCGAACAGTGCTCGTTGAAGTGGGTGAAGTGTGCGGCCGTATGGTTTTGTGAGACAGCTTGTTAGGAGCCCTTTCTCGCATGACCGTTCGTAAGAAGTACACGCAGCAGTTTAAGGACGAAGCCGTTGAACTGGTGATCTCCTCGGGCCGTCCGATCGCACAGGTGTGCCTCGATATAGGCGTCCTTGAAGGCACGCT
>NZ_JBVAYV010000071.1:0-9953 GCF_055412805.1 Pseudarthrobacter kochi | reverse complement strand
GCCCAACCAGCGACAACAGGCCCCGCCCGCACGCCCAAAACCAGCAAAATCAGCCGGAACGGGAATTAGCCCCTGACCGACCCCCAACCCGGCCATCATGAAAAATCCGGGTTAGTAAGTGCCGGGGTCGGCGCGGCTGACGCGGAAGCGCGTGATGAGCGCTTCCTCCGTCATCGCAAGGGCAGGTCTTGCGCGGCACTGTGGCATCGGCGAGGATAAACGCGATCCCCGTGCTGCGAAGAAGGAGCCGACGCGATGACCAAGTATCTGATCTCGTTTCCCAGTGCCGCCATGGTCTTCCCTGACGAAGACCTGCAGTCCGTTTCGGATGCGTCGCACGCGGTCGTTCAGGAGGCGAAGGACGCCGGCGTCTGGGTCTTCGGCGGCGGCATCGATGAGAGCATCCCGCCCGTCATGGTCGACGGCGATGGGACCGTGCACGAGGGCACCTACCCGCAGACGGCGCAGCTCGAAGGAGGCTACTCGGTGCTGGAGCTGCCCTCGTACGAGGCGGCCCTGGAGTGGGCCGCGAAGATCGCGGTCGCCTGCCGTTGCGCGCAGGAGGTGCGTGCTTTCCAAGACGACCCTGCCAGCTAGGCCTCGGCTGGGCGCCCGGCCAACCGGCGACCGACCGTCACCTATGGTCGTCAGCCGGTGCAGGGCGGTGTGCCCCAAGACGACGCCGGCCACGCTGATAAGTCACGACACGGGCTGTGTCAGCCAGGAATGGCCACCCTTTGTAGACTCAATGTAGATCCGACGTGTCTCCTCTATGGAGGCATGCCAGCCACAGGAAGAGTCATCGATGAAGATTATCGTCCTAGTCAAGGAGGTCCCCGACACATACGGGGACCGAAAACTGAACCTCGAAACAGGCCTCGCCGACCGGGAAGCCAGCGAGACAGTCATCGATGAGATCGGCGAGCGGGCCTTGGAACTGGCCTTGACGTACGCCGACGCCAACGCAGGCACCGAGGTCGCAGTGCTCTCCCTCGCTCCCGAGGGCGCCACGGCAACCATCCGCAAGGGGCTTGCGATGGGCGCGGGCAGCGCCACCCACATCGCTGACGAGGCGCTCCGGGGTGCGGATCTTGGACTCACGGCTGAAACCCTCGCAGCAGCGATCCGTCGAGTTGAGTTCGACCTTGTCATCACCGGCAACGTCTCCACCGATGGATCCGGCGGCATGATTCCCGCGATGCTTGCAGAACTGCTTGACGTGCCGCTGGCTACCGGTCTGAGCTCCGTGGAGATCAGCGACGGCGCGGTGTCGGGCACCAGGCCCATTGAATCCGGAGTGCAGAAGGTATCAGCGAACCTGCCCGCGGTGATTTCCATTACCGAGGCGCTTCCCGGTCCGCGCTTCCCGAACTTCAAAGGCATTATGGCCGCGAAGAAGAAGCCGCTTGAGACGCTTACGCTCGCGGACCTCGGGATCACGGCCGACAACCCGGACGCGGCGCGATCGATCATGCTGACCGTTGCCGAGAAGCCCCCGCGTGCGGCGGGCGTCAAGATCATTGACGAGGGCGACGCCGGCGACAAGCTCGCTGACTTCCTCATTGAAAACCGACTGGCTTAGGGCGTAACACCATGACTGAATTCCCTCGTGACGCAATCCTGGTCGTCGTGGAAGCCTCTTCTTCCGGTGAACTCGAAAAGGCTGCGGCCGGGCTGTTCGGCGCTGCCGCTGCAGTTGGCACGCCCATCGCCTTGGTACTCGCCTCACCCGGCGCCGGGAGCGCCGCCGCCACGGAGGCCGCGGCCCTTGGTGCCGCGCGCATACTGATCGCAGAGGCTCCGGACCCGTCCGCGCTCGGCGTGCCAAGCGTTGACGCGCTTGCCGCCGCTGCGGAGCGGGTTCAGCCGGACGCGATCCTGATTTCGCATTCCCTCAATGGGCGCGACGTTGCCGGCCGTTACGCCGCCCGTTCGCGTGCGGCGGTTTCCGTCGACGCGGTCGGTGTCTCACGTGATGACGAGGGCGTCGTGGCGCACCACTCCGTCTACGGCGGCGCCTACGATGTGTCGTCAACGTCCACGTTCGGGGCGCCGGTAATCACGGTTCGCCAAGGCTCCATTGACGCGCGGGCTGCGGCTCAGCCGGAAGCGTCGGAGACCTTGGCAGTGACGCCCTCGGCGAAGCCTGCCGCGCGGATCGACTCGTTCGACGAGGCAGTTGTCGCCACCTCGCGGCCGGAGCTGCGTGGTGCCGCGAAGGTTGTCGCGGGCGGCCGCGGCCTCGGCTCGGAGGAACAGTTCGCCCTCGTGGGACAGCTCGCCGATACCCTCGGCGCTGCCATTGGTGCTTCGCGCGCCGCGGTGGATGCAGGCTACATCCCGCAGTCCCATCAGGTCGGCCAGACCGGGGTTTCCGTGTCCTCACAGCTGTACATTGCGCTGGGCATTTCCGGCGCGATCCAGCACCGGGCCGGCATGCAGACCGCAAAAACGATCGTCGCCATCAACAAGGATGGGGACGCGCCGATCTTCGAGATCGCCGACTTTGGTGTGGTCGGCGACCTCTTCAAGGTTGTACCCCAGCTGATCAGCGCCCTTGAGGCCCGGAAGAATCTGTGATGGCACCTCTCTCTCGGTCCATCCGGCGGGGCCTGCCGCGCGTCGAAGGTGGTGACCCCTGGCCTCCAGCAGGCCAGGTGCCCGCACACATTGTCACCGCCGAAGCGGAAGCCGGGTCGGAGTCTGTCTCCGGGGCGGGATCGGTCCCCGCCGCGCCCGCCGCACCTCAGGAAATGGCACCAGGTGCGACGGCGGCGTCCGCTCCGGTCCCTGCGGCGAACGCTGGCACCGTGGAGGTGCGGCAGCTTCGCCGTGGCCTGCCCCGCATCCTGGGCGGCGAACCCTGGCCGGCAGCAGGCGAGGTTTCGGTATCAGTGCCAGCTCTGTCTGGGGCTCCCGCCGCAGTGGCCATGACCGCACCGGCCGAAGCCGCTGCTGCCGCCGCTGAGCAAGCAGCACCGGAAACGACAACACCTACAGCCCCTCCGGCCACCGCGCCGGCGACGCCGACGACGGGAATCACACCCCTTCGTCGCGGACTTCCCCGCGTTCCCGACGGCGAACCGTGGCCGCCCGCTGGACTCGCGCCGGCGGCTGCTGCCGCCTTGGTTCTTCCTGCCCCTGCAGTGCAGGCAGAACCCGAACACATTGCCGAGGCCACCGCTCCGGCTGCCAGTGTGGTGGAGACCGTTGCCGAGGCAGAGCCGGCCGCGCCAGCGAGCGCGACCCCAAGTGCGCCCGCGGTCACGGCCACCCCGGCATCGGTGGCACAGCCCGCCGCTGCTGAAAAAATCGTCAAGCCAAAGGCCGAGGCCAAGCTCTACGGTGCGCGCACCCTGGCCCAGTGGATCAAGCGCGTCCTGCTCATCGCCGTCGGCGCCGTGGCCGCGGCAGCGATTCTTGTGCTCGCCGCGCGCGGTGTGACGACGCTGCCGGGCGTACCGGAGTTCTTCGAGAGGTACCCCGGCGAATATCACCTGCCCGAGACCGCAGAGCCGGGCTTCCCCTGGTGGGCGCAGTGGAGCCACTTCCTGAACATCTTCCTGATAGTGCTCATCATTCGCTCCGGCTACCAGGTGCGCACCCAACAGAAGCCGCCGGCGTTCTGGACGCCCAAGCGCGGCGGAAAGAAAATCAGCATCAACCTGTGGCTGCACCAGTCGCTCGACGCCATTTGGCTGGTCAACGGACTCGTCTTTGTGGGGCTGCTGGTTGCGTCCGGCCACTGGATGCGAATCGTCCCGACCAGCTGGGAAGTGTTCCCGAACGCGCTCTCCGCGCTCCTGCAGTACATGACACTGGACTGGCCCGTGGAGAACGGCTGGGTGAACTACAACAGCCTGCAGCAGCTCATGTATTTCCTCGTGGTGTTCATCGCGGCCCCGCTCGCAGCGATCACAGGTGTTCGCATGAGCGAGTTCTGGCCGAAGAACGCGAAGTCGCTGAACAGGATCTACCCGGTGGAGGTCGCACGCGCGATCCACTTCCCGACGATGCTGTTTTTCGTGCTGTTCATCCTCATCCACGTGTTCCTGGTGTTCGCGACCGGTGCGCTTCGCAACCTGAACCACATGTTCGGCGGCACCGACGTGGTGAACTGGGTCGGGTTCTGGCTCTTCGCGGCCGCCATAGCCATCACCACTGCCGGGTGGTACGCCGCCCGCCCGATCCTGCTCGCACCCATCGCGAAGCTGTTCGGTCAGGTGAGCAGCCGCTAAGTTCCCCCAGCTGGCCACGATGTTGGTGGTGACATGAATCGGCAGGCATAAGCTGGTACCAGAACGTCTCTTCCAGCACCGGGAAGGTCATCATGAAACCTGAAACCGCCGATGTAACCGATCATGATGTCACCACCATCACCTGCGTATGCGGCAACACCGTCAGCAAGGACGGATTGATTCAGGCCAACTCACACGGCGTCCCCATCTACATCGGCGACGACGGCCCGGTTCCCGCCGGGCTGGCGAAATGGCCTGCGGATGAGGATCTCTACACCTTGTGTCCCTCATGCGGCCGCGTTTACCGTGACTCGGTCATCGAGGAGACAGGGACCGCGCCCGTTGCTTTCCGGGTCGACGTCACCGCTGGCCCAGTTGCTGAGGCCATCCGAGTCCATTGGAACCTCAGCGCCCAGGAATGAAGGCGCCAACGGGAAACGTTGCGCTCGTTACCGGTGCGGGCCGGGTGTCGAGCTATATGGCCCAGTCGGCACCGCAGTAGACAACAAACAGCGGACGACGGCGGGACATCCCGCCGTCGTCCGCCTGCGTTTTGACGGGTGATTCACCGGGCCCGTCGTTCACCCGCCTGCCGCCACCGAGTACCTTTCATAGCTTCTCGGATGGCCGATTTGCGAGGGCCGAACTGTCAATTTTTTCCCGCTACCGCTGCGTTCGGGGCCGTGGTACGTTCAGCGTGATCAGGATGTCCCGACGCGGCCCCTTGACCAGCCCGGCTCCTGGCAAAACCCCAGAAAGCGGAGGCAACGATGCCAACACTAATGATCTTCCACGAAGTCGACGACGTCGAACACTGGCTCAGCTCACCAAAAAGGAAAGACGTATTCGGGCCGCTGGGCATCACGGTTCGAACGTTCACCGACCCGGCAAAAAGCCACCGTGTAGGCCTGATCGTCCAGGTCCCCGACATGGAAACGTTCCAGCGGATCATGGAGTCCGAAGAGGCAGCCGAAGCGATGAAATTCGACGGCGTCCGTCCGGAAACAATGCTGATGCTCGTCGAGCCCTAATTACCTCTGGGCGCGACGCCGACAGCTGGAAGTTCGTGTCAGCCGCTGGCGTCGGCATCGCGGACGGCGAAGTTAACGCTCCAATTCGGTGGGACCTCGACGTCAAGACCCGGCAGCTGGGTCAGAATGGCGGTATGAGCTTCACATCCTTCGGCCGCGCCGAGACCCCCGTCCTGGATATCGGCTACGAGTCCGCGGGCGATCCGGGCGGGATCCCGGTCATCCTCCTGCACGGGTTCCCCTACGACGTCCGGGCCTTCGACGACGTCGCTCCGATCCTCGCGGGCCAGGACGCCTACGTGCTCGCGCCTATCTTCGCGGTTTCGGTCCGACCCGTTTCCTCGATGACACGACCATCCGCTCAGGACAACAAGCCGCCCTCGGGCAGGATCTCATCGACTTCATGGATGCCCTCAACATCGAGAAAGCAGTCGTTGCGGGCTACGACTGGGGCGGCCGGGCGGCGTGCATCGTGGCGGCCCTGGACCCCGGACGCGTTGCCGGGCTCGTCACCGTCGGCGGCTACAACATGCACAACCTCGCGCGTTCCGGGGAACCTGTGGACCCGGAATGGGAGCGGAGTTACTGGTATCAGTACTATTTCCACTCGGAGCGGGGCCGCCGCGGGCTGGAACAAAACCGGGACGAACTCTGCGAACTGCTGTGGCGCACCTGGTCGCCCACCTGGGATGGCGCACGCCAGGCGTTTCCCGCCAGCGCCCCGAGCCTGCACAACCCGGACTTCGTCGACGTCGTCATCCACTCCTACCGCCACCGTTACGGACTGGTCGACGGCGACCCCCGGTACCAGCGGTTCGAGGACCTGATCGCCCAGGAGCCGCGCATCACCGTTCCGACAGTGGTACTCGAAAGCGGGGACGACGGCGTCGGCGGCCCTGCGGCGATCGCCGGCAGAGACTATTTCACCGGCCCCTACACCGAAAGCGGCCTCCCGGGCGTTGGACACAACGTTCCGCAGGAGAACCCGGACGCGTTCGCACAGGCCGTGGTGAGCCTGTTCGGCTAAGTGCTTCGGCGTGGCCCCTCAAAGCAAGAGCTTGAAGCCCACGTGCGACGCTTCGAAGCCGAGACGCTCATAGAACCGGTGCGCGGCGGCCCTGGACCCGTCGGACGTGAGCTGTATCAACTGCGCACCCCGCCGGCGACCTTCGTTGATCGCCCACGTGATCATGGCGCCTCCGAGGCCGTTGCCCCGCAGGTCCGGCCGAACGCGCACCGCTTCAATCTGCAGTCTTGTCGCCCCGCCCCGGGCGAGCCCGGGGATGAATGTCAGCTGCATGGTCGCAACAACCTCATGTGCCGTCGTGACGACAGCGACAAGCAGCTGGGCGGGGTCGGCGTCGATTGCCTGAAAAGCACGGTCGTAGGGGTCGCGGTCCTCAATCGCTGCCGAGTCGACGCCCGCCCTGAGTTGGTCGTCCGCCAGAAGCCCAAGGACAGGTCCGACGTCGGACGCTCCGGCTTTCCGTAGAGTGAAGGGACCGCCCGGGAGATCAAGTTCAGCGAGAGCCATTTCCCCAGTATTCCAGCCAGCCATGAAGGGAGGACGCAATGGGCCGCTTTTTCATCACGGGATCAACAGACGGACTCGGACGGGCCACCGCGGAAAGCCTCATGGCCAGCGGTCATCACGTCGTCGTGCACGCACGCACTGCGGACCGTCTCGCGGCCGTTCGGGACCTCCTGGACCGCGGGGCGACAGGCGTGGTCGGGGACCTGTCCGATCTCGAGCAAACGCGCGACGTCGCCGACCAGGTCAATCACAAGGGCCCGCTGGACGCCGTGGTCCACAACGCGGGTGTGTTCACCGGTCCGCATATCCTGCAGGTCAACGTCATCGCTCCCTACGTCCTCACCGCCCTCATCCGCCGCCCGCGCCGGCTGATCTACCTCAGCAGCGGCATGCACCGTGGCGGCCACGCCGCCCTCTCCGGCATCGACTGGGGCGGACAGGGAGCGGGCGTGTCCTATTCGGACAGCAAGCTGTACGTCACCGCCTTTGCCGCATTCGTCGCCCGGTTATGGCCGGACGTTCTCAGCAACGCCGTCGACCCCGGCTGGGTCCCCACGAAGATGGGTGGCCCCGGAGCGCCGGACGACCTGCGGCTGGGGCACCTCACCCAGGAATGGCTCGCCACGAGCGAGGACCCGGAGGCGCTGACGAGCGGCGGCTATTGGCACCATCAGCACCGGCGGAAAGCACACCCCGCCGTCTACGACCAGCAGCTGCAAACCGGGCTTGTCGAATCCCTGGCCCGGGCCACGGGAGTGCGCCTGGCCTAACCCTTCGGAATACCCGCAGGGACCCGCGGGGACGATAGTTTGGTGGGATGACGGCCAGCTACCGGTACAACATCGAGATCCTGCACCTGCTGGTGTCACCGGCGCACGCCTACTTTGGCCGCGCCCGCGAGGGTGCAGCCGACGTCCCCACCACCGATGCCGAGCAGGTGAAACTGGTGGCCGGCAAGGGAATCGTCGGCGACCGGTTTTTCGGCAAGGCCGCGCACATGGATGCCGCCGTCACCGTATTCGCCGTTGAGGCGCTCGAAGCCATCGCCGCCGAGCTGGGAACAGCGTCCTTGGACCCGCTGCTGACGCGCCGCAACGTCCATATCCGGGGTGCCCACCTGGCACCACTGCTCGGTCACGAATTCTCTCTGGAGTCCGGCGGGGAGCCGTTGCGGTTCAAGGCCGGCCGGCCCGCCCATCCGTGCGCCTGGATGGATGAGATGCTCGCCCCGGGCGCCCACAAAGCCATGCGCGGGCGGGGCGGCATGCGGTGCCAGGTGCTTTCCGACGGCGTACTGCACCGCGGACCGGCAGTGCTGATCAGCCCCGTGCCGCTGGATCCTGACCGCGCGGGCGACGCGACCCTGCTCCGTCCTTCGCGGTTGCCGTAGCCCGACGCGAGTCACCCGGGGCTGCTACAACTGGTCGTGAATCACGGAAAGCAAATACTGCAGCCGCTAGGCCCCGGGCCCCGTCCCGTCCGGCCGGCGCACGTCGACCGGAAAGGTCATGAACGCCGGCGTCTCGTTCGGGTGCGCGGACAGTGCCGCACTGACGACGGCGTTGCGTCGGGAGCGCGGGTAAACCGCCTCGATACGAGTTTCCGGGACCTCCTCGGGCGAACCGACGGCGCCGATGGTCGGGTTCGCGCCCGGCAGCGGCGTGAAGCGCCCGGTGCCCTCGATGCTGAACGAACAATGCGAGTAGTTGCCCAGCCTGCCCGCCCCGGCCTCACCAATGGCGTGCCGTTCTGGCTTCCTCGGCGCGGAAATCGGGCAAGACGCCATCGAGGCCGCACGTGAGGCCTACGGGCCGTATTTGGGCCTCTGGGTATCACGGTTCGAACGTTCATCGACCCGTCCGCTTCCTTCTGGTGCCTACTGGCTGAAGGGGACCTTTTCCCAAGCCAGAACGTCCGCGCCCTCGGCACTGTTGCCGGCGACGGTGAACCTGACGTAGTTGGTGGCGTTGGCGGATCCGTCCACGGTGATGCGCTGCAGGTCATCGGCGGCGGGCCGGCCGTAGATGTCCAGCCAGGGTGAGCCCTCCGCGAGCGGCCGGTTCTCGGCGAAGACGTGGCTGTCGCCGTTGATGAGGTAGACCGGGGCGTCGAAGCTGTTGGTTTCGTCGATGATGGCCTGCACGATTTCGCGGAAGCCGGACATGGTGTCCGGGGTGGCGCTCGCGGCGGCGAGCAGGGACGGGTCGAACATGTCGACCTGGGTCATCAGGACAACGGCACGGTCGTTGCGGCGCTTGGCGTCAGCAAAGGTGTCGCGGATCTGGGCCAGGACGGCGTCCGTCCGGTGCTCAACTTCGTCCAACTGCTCGGGCGTGGCTGTGGTTTCGCCCAGGCCGGTCCACGGCTGCAGCGAGTTGTTGCTGCCCTGGATATTCAGTACGGAAAACGCCACCCGGTTCTGGGTGAAGCGGACGTTTTCCGGCAGACCGAGGTCCGCCTGGGTCTTGACAGGCATGGTGGCGCCCAGGGTCTTGCCGGGCTCGTCGAAGAAGACATCCCGCAGCTTGTCGAGCCTTTCCAGCGGGTTGTAGGCGCCGTTGTTGGTGCGGTGGCAGTCCACCCATTCGTTGTCGCCGGGGGTGAAGACCAGCGGGTGCTCGAAGGTGTCGAACTGCGTGCGGATGTTCTCGAAGTACTCGTCCGAGCAGACCGAGGAGCCGTTCTTGATGTCGCCCACGTGGGTGACGAACTTCAGCGCGCTGTCGTTGTTGATGTCCTGGATGCGGGCGGGGAACTTCGCGATTTGGGCCTCGCCGTAGGGGATGTCGCCGATCACGCCGAACGCGAACGCCTGGCTTTTGGCGGTGTTGTCGGCGGTGTTGTCGGCGGCGGTGGCGGGCTGGGACGCAAGGAGGCCGAGCGCCAGGACGGCTGCCGCCGTCGTCGTTTTGATGGTCTTTGAAGGCATGACGGTGTTCCTCTTCTTGGTGGGGTTGGGGCTTGAGGTGCGCGGCTTAGCCTCGATCCACCGGTCGGGTTGAGGTTGTATCGGCGGTTTAAACGGAGAATGCCTGTCGGAGGCGAGTTCTAGTGATCGTTGCAACGCCCCCGAAATCCGGGAGTTGCAACACCCATGGAAACACCATCGACCAACAGTTCTTCCTTATGGAAAAAATCGCCTTCAACGAA
>NZ_JBVAYV010000070.1:0-10199 GCF_055412805.1 Pseudarthrobacter kochi | reverse complement strand
GGAACACCACCGGCAGCAAGGCCGGGAACCCCGTCATGCCCACCGACCGAACCCAGACCTAGATCAGAACGACCCCGCCCCATCAAACACAACCGGTGGATCGAGGCTTAGAGCCCGGTGTCCCGGGCGCCAAGGATTCATTTTAGTTGGGAGTTGCGTAGGGTCCCGTGCAGACGACTCCTGGTAACCGATCGTGCCGAAGAGAGAGGTCAGAAAAGGGCGGCGTTTTGAAGCGCGCCGAAACCCCAGGGGTAGGGGCTTCGCGTCCGCGCCTCAGCAAGAGGCCTCACCTCCACAGGCGTGAAACGAGCGATCGAAACTTCGTCAGTTATCCCGGGCCGATTTGACCCTGTGAGGCCCGCGTTCCTAGTTCCGACGCCGAAAGTTGAGGCACATATCACCCGGGCAAAGAAGACCTTGGTGGCCAACATCTCCCGCAAGGCTCGACATGTTCGGCCGGCCGCTACATCTGGAGCACCATGACAGGCACTTGGGGGATCAGACTGCGGTCCCCGGCGGCCGCGCCGTGCTGGCGGAACGGCGGCGACCGGTCTGGAACTGGGTGACATAACTACTGCACGGGCGAACTCAACGACTCCCGCCTTGTGGCCTTGTGCCCGCGGTCATGGGGGAGGTGCTGACAAGACTCGGCCGTCGACCTGAGGCGCAGTCCGCCCGACAGCCAGCCGTCTCACCGTGCATGAAAGAGGCGGAACCCGCTGCGCCCGAACGAAAGATGACGAGGTGGCCCACCGATAGAGCAAGCGCGTCCAAGACCGGCGAACAGGCGGAGTGACGAGCACTAAACCAGTGGCCACGGGTAGCGCATGCCGGTGCGGTCGATCGGCAGAACCCCTGCTGCAAGTAGGCGCCGGACGCGGTGCTGCAGGGCGGCGACCTCGTCGTCGTCGAGGAGTTCGGCCACTTCGGGAGGAGCGGCCTCTGCGAGCGGGGCGATGTCCTCGAGCAGGGCATCGGGGATAGGTTTACCGGCGAAATCCCAGATCACGGTGCGCAGCTTGAAGCTTGCCGAGAAGCACAGCCCATGGTCGACGCCCCAGATCCGTCCGTCGTCGCCACGCAGCACATGCCCGCTTTTGCGGTCCGTGTTGTTGGCGACATAGTCGAACACGGCGATCCGCGCTAGGTCAGGGCGCGTCTCGTGGGCGTCCTCGTACAGCGTGAAGTAATGCTCCTGGAAGTTGCACTCGATAAACCACTGAAGCGAACCGATCCCCAAGGGGGCGCCATCGCGAATCACCGTCGGGGGCACGAAGCCCCACCCCAGAGACTCGCTGAGCAGGTAGGCCGCGCGTTCCCGCCGGTACAGCCCGGGCTCGAAGTCGGATAGCGGGCGTTCGCCGGCCTGCGGCTTGTAAACCGCGTACCCCTCGTCCTCGCCGCAGGTGACCTGGACGAGGAACGTCTGGTTGCTGCTGCGCGGGATGAGGCCAAGCAGCTCAATGCTGCCCTCCGTCAGCAGGGTCAGCTCCCGGCCGGACACCAGCAACTCCGGTTCACGATGCCCGCAGCCCGCTGAGCGGTTCCGACGTCGAATTCACCATGTGCACCGCGGGGTCCTGGCCCTCCACGAACGAGATGGCCGACACCGAGCCCGGGCTGATCATGATCCGCTGGAACAAATCCAGCGGCGTACCCAAGGCGTGGGCGACGGCGGCCTTGATGGGATCGGCGTGGGAGAAGCAAACCACCACACCCCCAAAGTGGGCTGCGCACAGCGCCTCCATCGCTCCGACAATTCTCGCCTGCATCTCCTGGAAGCTCTCGCCGTCCGGGAAACGGAACTGTGACGGGCTGTGCTGCACGGTCTGCCACTCCGGCAGGGCCGCCAGGTCCGCGATCGCGGAGCCGGTCCAGCCGCCGAAATCGCACTCCAGCAGGCCGTCGTCGTGCTTCACCGCCAGACCCGTGCGAGCCGCCGTCGGCTCCGCCGTCTCGCAGGCGCGCTCCAAGGGCGAGGAATAGAGGGCGTCCACCGGCAGCCCGGCGAGCCGGTCCGCGATCCGCTCGGCCTGCTCCCGGCCGCGGTCGGAGAGGTGCAGTCCCGGCGCCCGGCCGGGCAGCACCATGCCCGTCGTCGGGGTCTCTCCGTGGCGCACCAGAAGCAGGAGCGTGCCCTGCCGAGAGGGCTCCGCCGGAGGTCCGGACGTTGCTGCAGTCATCAGTATCCAGCGTAAGCCGCACCGGGGCCCAGTGCGGAGGAATCTCCAGAAATCCCTCGATTCCCGGCCGGGTGCAGGTCTACGGTGGAGGAGTGAGTGATCGCCCCGAAGTCTTCACTGTTGGTGAACTGCGTGCCTCCGGCCACGTCCACAAGGACCTGCGCCGCGAAATCCGCGACAACCTGCTCGCCGCGCTCGCCGCCGGCCGCGACCCCTGGCCCGGGATGTACGGCTTTAGCCGCACCGTCCTGCCCCAGCTGGAACGCGCCCTGCTCGCCGGACACGACGTCGTCCTGCTCGGCGAACGCGGCCAGGGCAAGACCCGGCTGCTTCGGACCCTGGCCGGGCTGCTGGACGAGTGGTCGCCGGTGATCGAGGACTCGGAACTGAACGAACACCCCTACGAACCCCTCACCGAGCACTCCCGCGCCCTCGCCCTCACCGAGGGGGACCGGCTGCGGGTGGCGTGGCGGCACCGCTCGGAACGGTACGTCGAGAAGCTCGCGACGCCGGACACCTCCGTCGCGGACCTGATCGGCGACGTCGACCCCATGCGGGTGGCCGAGGGCCGCCGCCTGGGCGACCCGGAAACCATCCACTACGGCCTGGTCCCGCGCTCCAACCGCGGCATCATCGCCATCAACGAGCTCCCCGACCTCGCCGAGCGGATCCAGGTCTCCATGCTCAACGTGATGGAGGAACGCGACATCCAGATCCGCGGCTACGTACTGCGGCTGCCGCTGGACGTCCTGGTGGTCGCGTCCGCCAACCCGGAGGACTACACCAACCGCGGCCGGATCATCACCCCGCTGCGTGACCGCTTCGGCGCCGAGATCCGCACGCACTACCCGATCGAGCTCGACGACGAGGTGGCCGTCATCCGGCAGGAGGGGCATCTGGTGGCCGGCGTCCCGCCCGTCATCCTCGAGATCCTGGCCCGCTACACCCGGGCGCTGCGGCAGTCCCCGGCCATCAACCAGACCTCCGGGGTGTCCGCCCGGTTCGCCATCGCCGGCGCCGAAACCGTCGCCGCGGCCGCCCTGCGCCGGGCCAGCGTGCGCGGCGAGGACGAAGCCGTCGCCCGGATCATCGACCTCGACGCCGCCGTGGAAGTCCTCGCCGGGAAGATCGAGTTCGAATCCGGCGAGGAAGGCCGGGAACAGGACATCCTGGACCACCTGCTGCGGATGGCCACCGCCGAAGCCGTCCGGGCGCACTTCCACGGCCTCGACATGGGCGACCTCGTGGCCGCCCTCGACGGCCACACCACGGTGACCACCGGTGAACTTGTCACCGCGCGGGAGTTCCTGGACAACCTCCCATCGCTCAACGGATCCAGCCTCTACGACGACATCGGGGACCGCCTCGGCGCGGAAAACGACGGGCAGCGCGCCGCCGCCGTCGAACTTGCCCTTGAAGGCCTCTACCTCGCCCGGCGGATCTCCAAGGACTCCGACGACGAGGCGACCGTCTACGGTTAGGCGCCGTTACGGCTAAGGAGGGCCCATGACCGCTCACCACCGGTCCCGGTACAGCCGCTACGCGGGCGGGCCCGATCCGCTCGCGCCGCCGGTGGACCTGGCGGAGGCGCTGGACGCCGTCGCCGAGGACGTGATGGCCGGCTACTCGCCCCGGCACGCCCTGCAGGAGTACCTGCGCCGCGGCGGCCGGAACCGGGAAGGCCTGGACGACCTAGCCGGCCGCGTCCAGCAGCGGCGCCAAGACCTGCTGGGCCAACACAAGCTGGACGGCACCCTCAAGGAGGTGCAGAAACTGCTGGAGACCGCGGTGCTGGAGGAGCGCAAACAGCTGGCCCGCGACGTCCGAATGGACGACACGGACCGTGCCTTCCGCGAGATGCAGCTGCAGAACCTGCCTAAATCCACGGCGGCGGCGGTCAACGAGCTCGCCTCCTACGACTGGCAGTCCAGTACCGCCCGCGAGGCCTACGAGCGGATCAAGGACCTGCTGGGACGCGAGATCCTGGACCAGCGGTTCGCCGGGATGAAGCAGGCGCTCGAGGGCGCCACCGAGGAGGACCGCGCGGCCGTCGCCGAGATGCTGGCGGACCTCAACGAACTGCTCGACAAACACCGACGCGGCGAGGACACGGACGCGGACTTCCACGACTTCATGGCCAAACACGGCCAGTACTTCCCGGAGAATCCGAAGTCCGTGGAAGAGCTGATCGACGCCTTGGCCCAGCGTGCCGCCGCTGCTCAGCGGCTGATGCAGTCCATGTCCGCCGAGCAGCGCGAGGAGCTGATGCGGCTCTCCGCCCAGGCCTTCGGCTCGCCGGAGCTTATGGCACAGCTGGGCCAACTCGATGCCAACCTGCAGGCGCTGCGCCCCGGTGAGGACTGGTCCGGCTCCGAACGCTTCGAGGGGGAGGAGGGGCTGGGCCTCGGCGACGGCACCGGCGTGCTGCAGGACATCGCTGAGCTCGACGAACTGGCAGAACAGCTCTCGCAGTCCTACAACGGCTCCCGACTGGACGACCTGGACCTGGACGCCCTCGCCCGCCAGCTGGGGCAGGACGCGGCGGTGTCGGCCCGCACGTTGGCGGAGATCGAGCGGGCCATGCACGACGGCGGTTTCCTGCAGCGCGGCGCCGACGGAGACCTGAAGCTCTCCCCGCAGGCCATGCGGCGGCTCGGCAGATCGCTGCTGCGGGACACCGCCAAGCAGCTCTCCGGCCGGCAGGGGCGCCGGGACACGCGTGTTTCCGGGGCGGCGGGGGAGCAGACCGGCTCCAGCCGGCCGTGGGAGTTCGGCGACGCCGAACCGTGGGACGTCACCCGGACCATCACCAACGCGATCCGCCGCACCATCGCCGACGGCGGCGACCCGCGCCACGGACTGCGGCTGGCCATGGACGACATCGAGGTGACCGAGACGGAGGCGCGCACGCAGGCCGCCGTCGCGCTGCTGGTGGACGTGTCTTTTTCGATGGCCGCGGAGGGCCGCTGGGTGCCGATGAAACGCACCGCGCTTGCCCTGCACCACCTCGTTTCCACCCGGTTCCGCGGCGACCGGCTGCAGCTGATTAGCTTCGGCCGCTACGCGCAGACCATGGACATCGGCGAGCTCACGGCCCTGCCGGCCCTGCGGGAACAGGGCACCAACCTGCACCACGGGCTGCTGCTGGCCGGCCGGTTCTTCCGCCAGCACCCGTCCATGCAGCCGGTCCTGCTGGTGGTGACCGACGGCGAACCCACCGCGCACCTGCTGGCCGACGGCGAGTCGTGGTTCTCGTACCCGCCGGACGCGGAGACCATCCGCGTCACGGTGGCGGAGCTGGACCGGCTGGGGCGTTCCGGCACGCAGGCCACGTTCTTCCGGCTGGGCAATGACCCCGGCCTGGAACGGTTCGTCGCCCGGATGGCCCGGCGGATCGACGGCCGCGTTGTTGCCCCTGAGTCAGGGGATCTGGGAGCCGCCGTGGTGGGGGAGTACCTCCGCGCCCACTTCCGCGGCCGCCCTTATGACGACGAATGGGCTAAATAGACGCGCTACACGTCGCCGTGCTAATCGGGCCGGAGCCAGCGGTAAAGCACCGCGAGGAGTTTCTGTCGGCAGGTGCTGCTAGCGTACGAGAACAATTACTTGACCAATGGGGGAACCATGTCTGACTTGTCATCCAACCCTGCCCAGGAGCCGGAGGAACCGAAGAAGAAGCCTACCGGCTTTGCTAGGCATATCGCGTTGGCGTGCACGGGCCTCTTCCTCATAGCCATCCTTCCGACAGAGGCATTCCCGGCCAGCCTCATCCTGGCGGGTGGTGTTCTGTGGGTCTTGCTCGACGTTCTGAAGCAGTACAAGAAGTCCTTCGGAGCTCCCGCTGAAGGCTTCGGGGTCAGTGCTGAAAACACCTACCGGACCAGTCTGGGCGCCCCGCCTCTGCCAGCCAAGGGGCTGAAGGTGTACGCGGACGAGGTGTACCTGGCGAATGTGCAGATGCTTGCCGACCTACAAAGGCTCGGCGTCATGGATACCTTGGCCAAGGAGCGCCACGTTGCCGATCTGACCCGCAGGATTGCTGCCGCGGAAGGGGAGCTGGCGGCGGCCGACGCCGAGCTCAACGCTGTCCGGGGCGAGGTCCTTGACGTCCGGCAGGTCGCTGACCGGCACAACATCGGATTCTATGACTATGAGCATCCCGCGGAGACCTCCGTGAAGCTCGCCGACGAACTGGCAGCTGTCCGGGCCCGCATCAAGGACAAGCTGCGTGAGAAGAGCGCGGTCACCACCGTCTCCGGATTCACCTTCAACGGTTCCACCAAGGAAGGTTCCAAGTTCGTCCGCGACCTTTCAGCGCTTCTGCTGCGTGCCTACAACGCGGAGGCCGAGAACTGCGTCAAGACGGTGAAAGCCGGAAACCTGCACACGGCCGCGGCCCGTCTCGAGAAGGCACGAGAGCAGATCGCCAAGCGCGGAACCATGATCGGCCTCCAGATCACCAGCGCCTTCCACGGATTGCGTGAGAAGGAGCTCGAACTGGCTGCCCGGCACCTGGAAGCCGTCGCTATCCAGAAGCAACTAGAGGCGGAAGCTCGGGCCGAAGCGCGTGAGGCGGTCAAGGCCCAGCGCGAATGGGAAGCGCTGAAGGCCAAGCAGAAGAAGGAAGTCGATCACTACGCCAACGTGCTTCTCCAACTGCAGGCCGCCGGAGACGTTGAAGGCGTCCAACGCGTCCAGGAGCAGTTGGACGAGGCGGAAGCGAAGCTCGCCGACGCCGAGGACAACGCACTGAACACCCGGGCCGGGTACGTGTACGTTATCTCCAACCTCGGGGCGTTCGGCGATGGGGTAGTGAAGATCGGCATGACGCGTCGTCTCAACCCCATGGAACGTGTGAGGGAACTGGGGGACGCCTCCGTCCCGTTCCTCTTCGACGTGCATGCACTGTTCTTCTCCAAGGACGCGGTGGGCATTGAAACCATGCTCCACCAGCACTTCGCTGGCCAGCGGGTGAACCTGGTCAACTTGCGCCGCGAGTACTTCTACGCGACCCCCCTTGCAGTTAAGGAAGCCCTCGTAGAACATCACGTCGAGCTCGTCGAATACCAGGAGAATGCGCCGGCCGAGGAATACACAGCGTCTAAGGACCTGCGCGAGACGGGCCAGCTCGTTGGCGCGCGGTAGATGTCGGTGCGACGCAGACTCCGCCAGCGCGAGTGGCAGAGCACGACGAGAAACTTGAAACCAAGTTCGAAATCGGAAATGGGGGATATCCGTGCGTGAAATGAGCTTCACTGCCATCGATTTTGAGACGGCCAACAGTCAGCGCGGTTCGGTCTGTGCAGTCGGCCTGGCAAGGGTTGTAAGTGGAGAGATCGTCGAACGAGCGTCTTGGCTGATCAAGCCTCCGAGCGGAATCGATCACTTTGAGCCCCGGAATATCGGCATCCATGGCATCCGTGCGCAGGACGTTGTGACCGCACGTGATTGGGAAGAGTCACTCGCACGCATCTTCGGGTTCGCCGGTGGAGGGCAGTTCGTGGCGTACAACGCCAGGTTCGATGCGAGCGTCATGCGAGCCGCTTCTCACGCGACGGGAATTGACCTGCCACAGCACGAGTTCTATTGCGCACTGGATCTCGCCCGAGGGCACTTGGATCTCCCGCGTCACAAGTTGAACGACGTCGCTGAACATTTGGACTTACCGCCTTTTGAACACCATGAGGCCGGTGCGGACGCGATCGCCTGCGCCAGCGTGGTGCTTGCCATAGCCCGTATGCGACAGCTCCAGTCCGTCGCTGAAATGTGGACGGCCCCGACCGGCGCGAAACGAGCCAAGGCTTCAGGTTCGGCTAGGCAGCGAACGCCTGTCGGTGGGCAAATTAACTACACCACCGAGCGGAGCCTCCGCCTGGCTGACCTGCCTCAAGCCAATGCATCCGCCGACCCGGATCATCCCTTTTTTGGTCACACATTCTGCTTCACGGGCGAGCTGCAGAATTTCTCAAGGCTAGACGCCATGGCCGCGGTTGCAGACTGCGGAGCGACCAACCGCCAGGGAGTCACCAAAAAGACAACGTTCGTCGTCTTAGGGCGATCGGATTCTACGCACTCGGCATCGGCCAAAGACTTGGGTGCTTCCGGCAAGGAACGTAAGGCGCTCGACTACATTGCTCTCGGCCAACAGATCACTGTGCTGGGGGAGCAGGAATTCGTTCAGCTCCTAGGCAGCGCGAGCGTCAACAGGGCAGTCTTGCCTTCCGTGCCTGTCGTGGCAACGTTCCTTCCTGACACCGCGCCGGATGCCACAGGTGAGACATCGGATCGTCCTGCTCCTGCCAGTGCTCCACCCATGAGTGGTCCCGGCGGTGCTGGCGTCCGCCGCGTCCAGAACGTACTGGACAAACGTAGCGAGGGCCCAGAGTGGCTGATCCAACTGAAGCGAATCTTTGGCCTGAAGTAATTATCTGAACAGCCGATTCTGCGTAGAGGCCAGGCACCGGCTGACCGTGGACACAGGAAGGACGGAAGAGGACGACGGCGGGGGCCCGCCGTCGTCCGCTTGGCAGGTTCATTCCTGGGCGCTGAGCTGCCAATGAATTCGGATGGCCTCGGCAATTGGGCCAGTGGTGACGTCGACGCGGAAAGCAATGGGCGCGGTTCCTGTCCCTTCGATGACCGAGTCACGGTCGCCAGCTGAGGTCCGCGGACTGTCTGGGGCACCTCAGTGCCCAATTCCGCGGACGCTTCTACGACGACGCTTTCCAGCAAGTACGCGCTTACTTTTATCCCCGGGGGCCGATGCTGGTTTCGACCACTGGAGCATTTTTCGTCCGGTTCCAGCGCCATTGAAGCCGCAACGGCCCACAGGACACGGAAGGCATCAGACAGATCCCGGAAGGCTGACTCCGGGAACCACACTGGCCGGTCCTCCCACAGCCCTGCACGCCAATGGTCCTTCCCAGTTCACCAGCCAGCCACCAACACGCCCTCCAGCGTTCTCCCGCGACCAGCAGTCTTTTCTCGCCCCCTTTTGCCCGGCACGTCCCCATGTGCCCGGGCGGAGAATCCACTGCCTTCAAGGAGTACTCCGTGTTCGTGAAAAGCACCCTTGCCGCCGTCGCCGTCCTTGCCTCCCTGGCCGGGACAGCAGCAGCCCCTGCCCCGGCGGAGGCAACCAGGCCGGCTCCCGTCGTCGTAGGCCAGCCGCTCGCCCAGGCGCACGCGCACAACGACTATGAGCATGACCGCCCCTTGTTCGATGCGCTGGAGCATGGCTTCACCAGCGTGGAAGCGGACGTGTGGCTGGTGGACGGCGAGCTGCTGGTGGCCCACGACCGGGAGGGTGTCCAGTCCGGCGTTACGCTCGAGAGCCTCTACCTCGATCCGCTCCAGGACCTGGTCCGCGGCCAGGGCCACAGCGTCTACCCGAAGTGGGATGGCAGCCTGCAGCTTCTGATCGACATCAAGAGCGACGGCGAATCCACCTACGCCGCAATCGAGCAGGAACTGGCCGAGCACCGGGACATCATGAGCCGCTACAGCCACGGCAACACCAAGACCGGCCCGGTCACCGCGGTCATCAGCGGAAACCGCCCGCTGGCCACCATGCAGGCGCAGGAGACGCGCTTCGGCTTCTACGATGGCCGCTCCGCAGACCTCACCTCCGGAAAGCCTGCCGGCCTGATGCCGCTGGTCAGCGACAACTGGACCAAGCTCTTCACCTGGCAGGGCGTCGGTCCCATGCCGGAGGCCGAGCGCGCCAAACTGCGCGCCTACGTGGCCGACGCGCACGCCAACGGCCACCGCGTCCGCTTCTGGGCCACCCCGGACATGCCCGGCACCGCACGCGACGCCGTCTGGAACGAACTCTTCGACGCCGGCGTGGACCACATCAACACCGACGACCTCGCCGCGCTGCAGCAGTTTCTGACCGCCCGCGGGGCCTAAGCCTCGATCCACCGGTTGTGTTTGATGGGGCGGGGTCGTTCTGATCTAGGTCTGGGTTCGGTCGGTGGGCATGACGGGGTTCCCGGCCTTGCTGCCGGTGGTGTT
>NZ_JBVAYV010000069.1:0-10295 GCF_055412805.1 Pseudarthrobacter kochi | reverse complement strand
ACCCCCAGGGAGACGTGATCACTCAAACGTTCCGGGGTTTCGGGCTTAATCCATCCGCTGCGAGCCATACACCAACATTAACAGAACAGACGCTAAGTAAACGGTATTGCGTTTAGCCGGGGAGCGGACAGCAGCAAGGCCGTGCAGATCGACCATGTCGTCGCACTGGGGGACGCCTGGCAGAAGGGAGCCCAGCAGTTGACTGCCGGGCAACGCGAGGATCTGGCGAACGACCCGCTGAACCTCATCGCAGTCGACGGCCCGGCCAACCAGGACAAGGGCGCGTCCGACGCCGCCACCTGGCTTCCGCCGAACAAAGCCTTCCGCTGCCACTATGTCGCCCGGCAGATCTCGGTGAAGGCAGCGTACCTGTTATGGGTCACTCCGGCGGAGAAGGACGCCATGAAGCGGGTCCTGTCCTCCTGCCCCGGACAGCAGACGATTGTCGCGGCCGCTCAGTAGACTGCAGCCATGGATATTGTCGAATACTTGACACCGCAGCTGGGCAGCCGGCAGGGCACCAACCGCCTCCGCATCATGCCGACGGACGAGTGCCAGGAGTCGGCAGCCACCGCCACGGTGAGCGTGACAGCGGCGCACTTCGGGACCATCGCCTACACGTGGTCCGACGCGGACAAAGCCCAGGACGGTCTCCTGCTGCTGGGCGGAGCCACCGCGGACGGGGAGTCGAAGGCGGTGTGGGTCGACTCCTGGCACACCGGACCGGCGTGGATGGACCTGAGCGGCGGCGTCGGCGAGGACGGCGTGCTCCGCCTGAACGGCTCCTACTCCGCCCCGACCGGCCCGGACTGGGGCTGGCGGATCCACATCAGCCCGGCGGAGGGGCGCATCACCATGCACAACGTGGTCCCCGGTCATGATGCCTACCAGGTCGTCGAACTGCTGACCCTGGTCCAGGGCTAACAACGCGGTCCTTTGCCTGGGCAGGCGGCGACCGGGCGCGGGACCGGAGTTCGCCTAGATGACGAGCCTGACAGGGCCGGCAGTCTCGGGTCCGCCGCATGCCTCGCTGCCGCCCACCCGGGTCCAGCCCAGCTGCACCTCGCGCTGGGCCAGGACGCTCCCGTCTGCGGAATATGCCTTGATGGTCACCGTTTCCGGCGACCGCATCATCAGGCTGACCTTCCAGGTCCGGTCGTCCACCCGGGACGCTGTGAAGGGACTGTAGGGCCGCCCGGACGCGGCTGCCCCGGACGCAGTTGGGTCCGGCGTGACCGGCAGGGATGTGGCCGGCCCGGGCACGGCGCCGGGGCTGACAGAGGTCTCAGGAATTCGGACCGGGCCATCGACGCGGACGGAGCAGGCGTCCGCCGCGCAGAACTCAACCAGGCTAACCTTCCCAACGTTGCCATCGAGCGACACCGTGAGGGAGTTGAACCACGCAAGGGCAGGGCAGGCGTTTGGCACGGAGCCAGAGCAGCCGGCCGTTCCCACAACAAGCAGCAGCCCGAGCGCCAGACGGACCGGTCCCGGCTTCACGTGGCGGCCCCGTCTGCATTCCCGTCTTGGGCGGCGAGTTCGGCTTCCAGCCGTTCCACATCCTCGCGGTGGCAGAGTTCGGTGGCGGACGTGGTCACCGTGGCGCTACCGGCGGCGACGGCGGCCCGGAGCGCGTCCTCGAGGGTGCGGCCCTGGGCCAGGCGGAGCACGAACGCGGCCAGGAAGCTGTCCCCGGCTCCGACGGTGCTTGTCACCTTCACCCGGGGCACGGCCAGCCGCAGGGTCCCGGATTTCGAGGCGAGCACGGCACCCTCGCCGCCCAGGGTCAGGGCGACATGTTCGGCCGAGCCGTCCGCGACCAGCGCCGCGGCCGCCTCGACCTGGCTTTCATCGCTCTCCAGGGTCGTTCCGAAGTGCAGCCCGAGCTCCCGGCGGCTCGGCTTGACCAGGAACACCCCCTCGGCGAGGGCTTCGGCCAGGGCCGGTCCGGATGCGTCCACGATGCAGCGGGCATCCTGCTGGCGCGCCAGCCGGGCCACCTGGGCGTAAAAGTCCTCCGGAACGCCCGGCGGAAGGCTGCCGCTGGCCACGACATACCCTCCCACCGGGATCGAGTCCGCCACGAGCGCCAGGCATAAGCGCCACTCGGGCTCACTCAGCTCGGGGCCCTGCAGCACGAAGCGGAACTGCTTGCCCGTCGTCGTCTCATCAACCGTGAAGTCCTCGCGGGTACTCCCGTGGATCGGCACGGCCAGGGTGGGGACGCGTTCGGCTTCGATGAGGCGGCGGTAGGCCTCTCCGGTGGGTCCGCCGGCGGTGTAGACCGCCAGGGTCCGGCCGCCGAGGCGCTGCACCACCCGGGACACGTTGACGCCGCCACCGCCGGGGTCGAGGCGGCTGGTGCCGCAGCGCAGCTTGTGGCCGCTGATGACGCGCTCGGTGGTGGTGCTGACGTCCAGTGCGGGGTTTATGGTGAGCGTGAGGATGGGCTGCATCGCCATCGGTCTGGGGGGTTCCATGGCCCAAGCATAGGAGCACGGGGTTGCTGGTGTCCCGGGGCAGGACGTCCCCTTGTGGCCGGTCGGCTGCTCCGCGAGAATGGGCGCGGCAGGATGCGCCACACGATAGTCCGGCGCAACGAGTGGAACGGGAACCATGGCACATCGCAAGGCCGGCGACGGCAAGGCCG
Organism: Pseudarthrobacter kochi; assembly: GCF_055412805.1. Taxonomy (NCBI): domain Bacteria; kingdom Bacillati; phylum Actinomycetota; class Actinomycetes; order Micrococcales; family Micrococcaceae; genus Pseudarthrobacter; species Pseudarthrobacter kochi. The sequence continues at coordinate 7,645 of NZ_JBVAYV010000069.1, read as the reverse complement.
GCTCCGGCAAGGTACAGGCCGGTCGGAAGGGCACCAAGGGGCCGGATTCAAACGGGTCAAAGCGGTTGGCCCTCAGTGTTTACGAGGCCGAACTCTTCCGGCTCCAGGCCGAGCTCGTCGCGCTGCAGGAATGGGTCCGCAGCACGGGCGCCCGCGTGCTGGTGATTTTTGAGGGACGCGACGCCGCGGGCAAGGGCAGCGCCATCAAGCGGGTCACCGAATACCTGAATCCGCGCGTTGCCCGCATCGTGGCGCTGCCGGCCCCGACGGAGCGGCAGCGCGGTGAATGGTATTTCCAGCGCTACGTCGAGCATCTTCCCGCCGCGGGGGAGATCGTCCTGATGGACCGTTCCTGGTACAACCGGGCCGGCGTCGAACATGTGATGGGATTCTGCACACCCACGGAACACAAGCGCTTTATGGCCCAATGCCCGGTCTTTGAACGCCTGCTGGTCCAGGACGGGATCCTGCTGTTCAAGTACTGGTTCTCGATCAGCCATGCGGAACAGGAGCGGCGCTTCAAGTCCCGGATGGATGACCCGATGCGGCAATGGAAACTCTCGCCGATGGACCGGGAGGCAATCCTCCGGTGGGAGGACTACTCCCGGGCCAAGGACGACATGTTCATGCAGACAGATACCGCCGAATCGCCCTGGTATGTGGTCGAGGCGGAGGACAAACGCCGCGCACGGATCAACATGATGGCCCACCTGCTCTCCAGCATCGATTACACCGAAGTCCGGATGGAGCCGGTAACCCTGCCGGAACGACCGAAGGCCGTCAACTACACGCGCCCCCCACGGGATCTTTTCCGTTACGTCCCGGACCATGCCGCCATGCTGCAAAAGTCCGGCGAGGACTAATAGTTCCGCTGATCCGGTGCCGGTGCCGCGGCTCGGCCCGGGCAGGTAGGGTACCGGCATGGACATCATCCTGGTACCCGGATTCTGGTTGGACGCCTCGTCGTGGGAGGAGGTGACCCCGGCGCTGGTCGCGGCCGGACATCAGGTCCACCCGCTCACGCTGCCCGGGCTGGAATCGGCCAACGCGCCGCGGGCGGGCATTGGACTGCGCACCCACATTGACGCCGTCGTGGCGAAGATCGACGAGTTCGATGCCCCGGTGGTCCTGGTGGGCCATTCGGGCGGGGGCGCCATCATCCACGGCGCCGTCGACTCGCGCCCGGACCGGGTGGCCAGGGCCATCTACGTTGACAGCGGTCCGCTCGGCAACGGCGGTGTTATCAACGATGAGCTGCCGGATGACGGCGACGACGTGCCGCTTCCGCCGTGGGAGTTGTTCGAAGACGAAGACCTCACCGACCTCGGCGAGGAGCTGCGGGCCATGTTCCGGGCCCGTGCCGTTCCGCAGCCGAAGGGCGTGGCCCAGGACCAGCAGCGGCTGCACGACGAGCGCCGCTATAATGTCCCGGCCACAGTCATCGCCTGCGAGTTTCCGTCCTCCATGCTGATCGAAATGATCGGGGCCGGCCACCCCTATGTCGCGGAGCTCGGCAGCGTCCGGGACGTCGACTACGTGGACCTGCCCACCGGGCACTGGCCGCAGTTCACGAAGCCCGTTGAACTCGGGGCGGCGATCCTGGCTGCCGTCGAGCGGAGACCGTGACCCCAGGACCCTAGTGCCCGAAGGGGTCCGGGTCCACACCCGGCATCCAGGTCAGCCCGGGGACGCCCCAGCCGCTCTTTTTGGCCTGTTTCATGGCCTTGCGGGCGTACCGGTCGATCAGCCGGTTGACATAGAGCTTGCCGTCGAGGTGGTCGTATTCGTGCTGGATCACCCGTGCGAACCAACCTGTCGCCTCGAAATCAACCGGCTTGCCGTCGCCGTCGAAGCCCTGCACCCGGGCCCATTCCGCGCGCTTGAGCGGGTACTGCCCGCCGGGGAAGGACAGGCAGCCTTCGTCTTCCTCGTCCGGATCCGGCAGGGCCCCGGAAATCTTGGAGAGGGTCAGCACCGGGTTGACGACGGCTCCGGACGGCGGGGCGTCGTCGTCGTTGTCGTACTTGTAGATGAAAAGCCGTTTGCCGACCCCGACCTGGGGTGCGGCGAGACCGACGCCGTTGGCGGCGTCGTTGGTCTCGAACATGTCGGCGATCAGGGTCCGGAGCTCGTCGTCGAAGACTTCAACCTCGGCGGCCCGGCGGTGGAGTACGGGCTCACCCCAGATCGTGATGGGCAGAACGGTCATGTCAGGAAAGTTCCTCTGGTGCTTGGCTGTCAAAAACGGAGCCGGGTCAGCCGGCGATGGTGCGGCCGACGACGTCGCGCATGATTTCGTTCGTGCCGCCGAAGATGGTCAGCAGCCGGGCGGCCAGGAAAGCCTGAGCCACGGGGTATTCCATGATGTAGCCGTAGCCGCCGTGCAGCTGGAGGCACCGGTCGGTGACGGACTTGGCACGCTCGGATGCCCACAGCTTCGCGCGGGCGGCGGAGGCGGCGTCGAGTTCCCCGGCGTTGAAAGCCTGGATGGCCCGGTCAACGTACGTTTCGGTGACTTCGACCTCGGTGAGGATGTCGGCCAGTTCAAAACGGCTGTTCTGGAAGTCGATGATCCGCTCGCCGAAGGCGTTACGGTCCTTCGTGTAGCGGACGGTCGCCTCGTAGACGGCGCGGACGACGGCGGAGCTCGCCACCGCGATCGCGAGCCGGCCCTGGGGGAGCTGCCCGGCGGCGTACTGCAGGCCCTTGCCCTCTTCGCCGACGAGGTCCGCGTGCGGAACCCGGACGTTGTCGAAGAACAGCTCTGCGGTATCCGAGGCCTTGAGGCCCATTTTGTCCAGCTGGTTGCCGGCGGTGTAACCTTCGCCCTTGTGGACCATGAACAGGGAGAAGGAGTCCTGCTTTCCCCGGCCGGCGCTGCCGTCGGTGCGGGCCAGGACCAGGGAGGCATCCCCGGAGATGCCGTTGCCGATGAAGGTCTTCTGCCCGGTGATCAGCCAGTCGTCGCCGTCGCGGACGGCCTTGGTGCGGATGCCGCGGAGGTCCGATCCGGCTCCCGGCTCGGTCCAGGCGATCGCGGTGACCTTTTCGCCCGAGGCCATGCCGGGCAGCCAGCGGCCCTTGAGGTCGTCGGAGCCGTAGGCCAGCAGGTGGGGGAGCACCATGTCATCGTGGAGGTGGAAGGCCAGGCCCACCGCGAGGTGGTTGCTCTTGGCGAACTCCTCGTCCAGCACGGCGCGGAAGCGGTAGTCGTTCATGCCCATGCCGCCGAACTCTTCAGGCACGGCCAGGCCCAGCAGGCCCTGCTCGCCGGCCGCCGTCCACAGCTCCCGGGACATCATGTGGTCCTTGTCCCACTGGGCGTAGTGCGGTGCGACGGCGCGGGTATTGAACTCGGCTGCCATCTCACGGAACATCTCGTGGTCTTCTTCAAAAAGCGTACGCTTCAACGCAGTTCCTTCCGTGCACGGTTCCATGGACAGACAACAAAGGCCGCACCGGATATCCGGTACGGCCTTCGTCTGAGGTCGGACAATTACTGCCGTCCTTCGTGAGGGTGAGCGACGGGGGTTGAACCCGCGACCTCCTGGACCACAACCAGGCGCTCTGCCAACTGAGCTACGCCCACCATGTGCCCCGCCATGCCCTCCGGCGAACCGGCTGGCTGAAAAGGCAACGACAAATAGCTTACCTGTTCTTCGGGGCCACTTTTGCCACTTTTCGGGATTTCGCCAAAATTTCCCGCAAACGTGGCGCAAATTACTCGGCCGGGGCCGGTTCCTCCGCCGTTCCCATGACTTTTTTGGCGATCAGCTGCGCCGTGGCGCTGTCCGGCCCCGGCGCGGGTACGAAGACGGCCTCGCGGTAGTAGCGCAGCTCATCAATGGAGTCCTGGATGTCGCCGAGGGCCCGGTGGCCGCCGAGCTTGGCGGGGGACTGGAAGTAGGCCCGCGCGTACCAGCGCCGGGAGAGCTCCTTGATGGTGCTCACGTCGATGACCCGGTAGTGCAGGTGCTCCACCAGTTCGGGCATGTCACGGACCAGGAAGACACGGTCGGTGCCCACCGAGTTACCGCCCAGCGGCGCCTTTTTCGGGTCGGGCACCCACTTCTTGATGTAGTCCAGGACGATGGCCTGGGCCTCCGCCATGGTCTTGCCGTGCGGGAGTTCCGCCAGGAGCCCGGAGCGGGTGTGCATGTCGCGGACGAAGTCGTTCATCTGCGCCAGGGCGGCGTCATCGGGCTTGATGACGACGTCGACGCCGTCACCGAGGATATTGAGCTCCGAGTCCGTCACCAGCGCGGCCACCTCGATGAGGGCGTCGTTCGTGGTGTCCAGGCCGGTCATTTCGCAGTCGATCCAGACGATGCGTTCATTAGATATAGGCACGCGCCCAGCCTACCGTTTCGCCACCGCCGGACGGTCCGGTGCTAAGATTTCGGGTACGCGTGCGTCGAAATTTTTCGTCATCGCGGCGCGCCCCCCGGCCCGTTCAAACGGCCGGCTGAGGGCGGGAAAGTGCCCCACAACAGATTGGACGATCCTGAGATGACGGCGCCTGCAGGGAAAACGGCTGCCGGCACGTCCCCGGCGGCAGCCGTTGCTGAAGTCGACAACGCCCGTTCGCCGCTTCTGGCAGGATTCATCGGCTCTCTCTTTATGGCGATCGGTTCGCTCGGCGTGGGCTGGCTCGCGCCGGCTTCCGAACTCCGGCGTGTGCCGCTGTTCATCTGGATGCGCACCGAGGCAGTCGGCGTCGGACTGTGCATTGTGCTGCTCGCCGTCGGCGGGATGCTCCTCGTCCGCGCGTGGCTCCGGCTCGGACAGCGCGTGCGGGTCTGGGGGGCGGAGGCCCGCAAGGCCACACTGCAGGCGGTTGTCCTGTGGGGGCTGCCCCTCATGTTCTCCGTTCCGCTGTTCAGCCGCGACGTCTACGCCTATATCGGGCAGGGCCGCCTGATGGTGGAGGGCTTCAACCCGTACGAAAACGGCATCTCCGCGCTGTCGAACTATTTCCAGCTCGGCGCCGATAAAATGTGGACCGAGGCGCCGGTACCGTATGGCCAGTTCTTCCTCTGGATCGAGCAGTTCGTCGTCTGGTCCACCAACGTGCATCCCGAGGGCAGCATTATGCTGTTCCGCCTCGCCGCGCTGGTGGGGATCGTCCTGTGCATCATCTACGTGCCGAAACTGGCCGAACTGCACGGTGTCAACCCGCACCGCGCCCTGTGGCTCACCGCTGCCAACCCGCTCTTCCTGACCAACTTCATCGCGAGCGTCCACAACGACGCCCTCATGATCGGTCTGGCCCTGGCCGGGCTGTACTACTGCGCCACCCGGCGTGTCATCCTCGGCCTGGTCCTCGTGACCCTGTCCATCTCGGTCAAGCCCATCACGATCGTCTTCCTGCCCTTCATCGGCCTGCTGTGGGCGGGAAAGAACGCCAGCTGGCCGCGGAAGTTCGTTTTCTGGGGGCTCACCGCCGGCATCAGCCTGGCCCTGCTGTACGCCATGAGCCTGGTCAACGGCTTCGGCTTCGGCTGGATCAACGGACTCTCCGCCCCGGGCAGCATCTGGATCTGGTATGCTCCCGTCGGGCTGCTGGGCCTCGTGGTTGCCTCGATCTTCAACGCCTTCGGACTCGACGGCTGGGGGCTGGCCAAATGGGTGTACGACGCCGGCAAGGTGCTGGCGCTCGGCATCATCGCCTGGCAGATCTTCCGCGGCGACTATGACCGCCTCATACGGCGCCTCACGCTGGCGTTCGCCGCCGTCGTCGTCCTCGCCCCGATGATCCAGTCCTGGTACGTCGTCTGGCTTATCCCGCTCTTCGCCGTCACCGGCATCCGTGATGACTGGCAGGTCAAGGCCCTGTACTTCATCGTGTCATTCTTTATGGTCTACGCGATCTCGGACCAGCTGGAAGTCTTCCCCTACCTGCAGACCGCGGATCTCGGCCTGGCGCTGGCCCTGGCACGCAACGCTGCCGCGATCATTGCCCTGCTCTTCGCCCTGTACCTGATCTTCCTGGACCCCAGGACCAAGCTGCTGTTCAGCAAGTCCGAGGAACCGGTCACCACCCGCCCGGTCATCTAAGCTTCCGTAGCGCCTCCCGGCGGGACAGCGGGCTGAGTGCCTCGCCGTGCCGTGCCGCGAAGTCCCGGACCCAGCCAGGGTCCGTGGCGGCGTAGTCACGCAGGGCCCAGCCAATCGCTTTCCGGATGAAGAACTCGGGGTCGGCCAGGTTGGACTCGATGACCGCAGCGAGCAGCGCAGGGTCGGTGGCGGATTTGGCGCCCAGCTGCGCCGTGATGGAGGCCCGCCGGATCCAGAAGTCCGCGTCGGTGCTCCAGCCGAGCAGTACGCGGGACATGTCCTCCCGGTGTGTCTGCAGCAGCTCGCACAGCCGGTGCGAGACTCCGTCCACCAGATCCCACCAGGCGCCACTGCGGATGATCTCCTCGTAGAGAGGGAGCATGCTCAACTCACCCGCGGCCAGCCTCAGACCGGTCAGGTCGATGGCCGCATAGCGTTCCTCCCGCCAGCGTGCGCCCCGCCACAGCTCCAGGACGTCGGACTGCAGCTCCTCGAGGGAACCGGGAGCCAACTCCGTGGCGGCGGCCCTAACGATCCGCCGGACCTCCGGAACCCGGACCCCCAGCGAGGGCATATCGGATTTCATATAGGCCTGCGCCCCCGCCGCCCGGACGGGATCGGCTGTCGCGGACAGTCGTAGGCGGATCGCGGACATCAGCTCAGGGTTGGCCATGAGGCAACTTTAGCCACGCCGCGGCTGGCCCTAGAGTTGAAGGCATGTCGATGATCAAGACCCCAGCCGAGATAGCCCTGATGCGCGACGCCGGCCGGGTGGTGGCCAACACGCTGGAACGCGTCCGGGAGGCTGCCGCTGTCGGCGTGTCCCTGAAGGAACTGGACGAGGTGGCCGCGGCGACCATTGCGGCCGCCGGAGCGACGCCGGCCTTCCTGAACTACAAGCCGCGGTGGGCTTCGGTGCCGTTTCCCGGGGTCATCTGCACGTCCGTGAACGACGCCGTGGTGCACGGCATCCCCAACGGTTACCGGCTCCAGGACGGGGACCTGCTCAGCGTGGACTGCGGCGCGTTCCTCGAAGGCTGGTGCGGAGACGCGGCCATCAGCTTCATCGTGGGCACCGCCGACCCGGTGGACCAGGCCCTGATCGACGCCACAGACGCTGCCCTCGCCCGTGGCATCGAGGCTGCCCGGATCGGCAACAAAATGGGGGACCTCGGCTACGCGATTGGCGGGGCAGCACGCCGCGCCGGCTACGGGCTGCTGGCAGACCATGGCGGCCACGGGATCGGCAAGACCATGCACGCCGAGCCGCACGTTCCCAACGACGGCCGGCCCGGCCGCGGCATCAAGCTGACCGAGGGCCTGGTCATCGCGATCGAACCGATGCTCATTCTGGGCGGCAAGGACGATTACTTCCACGACGACGACGAATGGACCCTGCGCTCGGCGAACGGCCGCCGCGCCGCCCACAGCGAGCACACCGTGGCCGTCACGAAGGATGGCCCGGTCATTCTGACCCTGCCTTAGCCTTGATCCACCGATGATGGTCGGGGCGCCGACGGCGGTTTAAACCGAGAATGCCCGTCTTTTCAAGGAAAATGGAGCTTGTCTAGAACCCATTGACCACCGA
>NZ_JBVAYV010000068.1:0-10343 GCF_055412805.1 Pseudarthrobacter kochi | reverse complement strand
TCGTCGAAAGAAACTGACACCGCGGACGGCTTATGGGAAACTTGCATCTACGAGATGCCTCTCTTTTCGGTGGTCAATGGGTTCTAGACAAGCTCCATTTTCCTTGAAAAGACGGGCATTCTCGGTTTAAACCGCCGTCGGCGCCCCGACCATCATCGGTGGATCAAGGCTTAGGCCCCGACCGCACCGGGCCGCAAGGTCCCGATGAGCTGATCGATCACGCCGGAGTCCTCAATAGTCGAGGGCACCACGTAGTCCTCGCCGTCGGCAATCTGGCGCATGGTCTTGCGCAGGATCTTCCCGGAGCGGGTCTTGGGCAGGGCCTCCACCACGGTGACGTGCTTGAAGTCCGCGACGGCGCCGATGTCGCGCCGGACCAGGGCGATCAGGTCCTTGACCAGGATCTCCTCGGGCACATCGACCCCGGACTTCAGCACCACGTAGCCGCTGGGACGCTGGCCCTTCAACGGGTCCGCGAGTCCAATCACGGCGCACTCGGCCACGGCCGGGTGCTGGCCGATCACCTGTTCCATGGCGCCGGTGGAGAGCCGGTGGCCGGCGACGTTGATGATGTCGTCGGTGCGGCCCATAACGAAGAGGTAGCCGTCCTCGTCCCGGTAGCCGGAGTCGCCGGTGGCGTAGTAGCCCTCGAACGCCTGCAGGTAGGAGGAGATGTAGCGCTCGTCGTCGCCCCAGAGCGTTGTCAGCGTGCCCGGCGGCAGCGGCAGCGCCAGGACGATGTTGCCTTCGGTCCCGGCCTCGACGTCGTCACCTGATCCGTCGACGATGTTCAGCTTGAAGCCGGGCATCGGCACACTGGGCGAGCCCGCCTTGATCGGCAGCCCGTCCAGCCCCCGCGGGTTGGCGCAAATGGCCCAGCCGGTTTCGGTCTGCCACCAGTGGTCCACCACCGGGACGCCCAGGACCCGGGAGGCCCAATGAAAGGTGTCCGTGTCCAGCCGTTCACCGGCGGCAAACAGGGTGCGCAGGCTGGAAATGTCGTACTGCCCGAGCAGTGCTGCCTCGGGGTCGGCCTTCCGGATGGCCCGCAGGGCGGTGGGCGCGGTGAACAGCACGTTAACCTTGTGGTCCTGGATGACCCGCCAGAACGCGCCGGCGTCGGGCGTCCCCACGGGCTTGCCTTCGTAGATGACGGTCGTGGCGCCGGCCAGCAGCGGGCCGTAGACGATGTAGGAGTGCCCCACCACCCAGCCGACGTCGGACGCCGTCCACATCACGTCGCCGGGGCCGATGTCGTAGATGTTCTCAAGGGTCCAGCTGAGGGCCACGGCATGGCCGCCGTTGTCCCGCACGACGCCCTTGGGCGCGCCGGTGGTTCCCGAGGTGTAGAGAATGTACAGCGGGTCAGTGGCCTTGACGTCAACCGGGGCAGCCGGCGCGGCGGTGGCCATCTCGGCCTCCCAGTCCAGCCAGCCGGCGTGGTCGGCCACCGAGGAGGCGAAGCCTTCCCGGCCCTTGACCAGGACCGGGGTGTCGGGCGTGCCGGCCAGGGCGAGGGCTTCCTTGACAGCGGGGAGGTACTCGATCCGGCGCGAGGGCTCGATGCCGCCGGAGGCCGTGACCACCGCGGCAGGGGCGGCATCGCGGATGCGCGCGGCGAGTTCCTTGGGGGCGAAGCCGCCAAAGACGACCGAGTGGACGGCGCCGAGCCGGGCCGTGGCGAGCATGGCGATGGCTGCCTCGGGGATCATCGGCATGTAGATGACGACGCGGTCGCCCTTGCCAACGCCCTGGCGGCGCAGGACCCCGGCGAACCGGGCCACGAGGTCCGTCAGTTCGGCGTAGGTGAAGCGCTGCTGCGTGCCGAGCATGGCGGAGTCGTAGATCAGGGCATCCTGACCGCCCCTCCCCTCCTCCACGTGCCGGTCCAGCGCGTTGTAGGACGTGTTGAGCACGCCGTCGGGGAACCAGTCGTACAGCGGGGCCCTGCTGGAATCGAGGGCATGCTGCGGCGGGGTAGTCCACGAGATCTTCCCGGCAGCCTCCAGCCAAAATGCTTCGGGCGTATCCAGGCTGCGTGTGTAGCTGTCCCGGTAGTTCTTGGTAACCATGAAAATGAGTCCCGTCCACGACAATGTGATGGAGCTCATGGTAGCCCCGCCGGGGCGTCCGGCACAAGGCTTGTGTATACAGAGATGCCCAGTCGAACGCCAATATTCGGCAAATGCTGGGCAAATGGATCTTGCGTGTATACACTGGACACCGTCAGCCAACGAAGGAGTCAGGATGCGCGCGAGCGACAAGGCCTATGCGGCCCTGCGCGACGACATCATCGAGTGGCGACTCCTCCCGGGGACGGTGCTCGCGGAAGTGGAGCAGTCCGAACGGCTCGGCATCTCCCGCACCCCGCTGCGGGAGGCCCTGAGCCGGCTCACCGCGGAGGGACTGACGACGACGGCGGGCGGCCGCGGCGGCGTCGTCGTCACTGACATCTCGCTGGAGGACATCGACGAACTCTTCGAACTGCGCGAAACCCTTGAGGGCAAGGCCGCCGCGCTGGCCGCCGAACGCGGCGACGCCGCCACCTTCGAACAGCTCCGCAACGAACTGCGCCGGGCTCCGGCGCTGATCAGCGGCGAGGATCCCGCGCGGCACGACTACTACGGCCTGGTCGGACGGCTTGACGCAGCCATCGACGCCGCGATCCACAATTCCTACCTCGCCCAGGCGATGCGCAGCCTGCGCGTCCATCTGGTCCGGGTCCGCCGGCTGGCCGCGGACGACGCCGAACGGCTCACCGCCGCCGCCGCCGAGCACGCCGCAATCGCCGAGGCGATCGCCGCCGGCAACCCCCGGCTGGCCGAGGCCGCCACGACGCTCCACCTGCACCGCAGTCTTTCCCATGTCAAAGCCACCCACGTACCTCACTAACTAAGGAGCATCATGGTCAAGGAACACCACGTCCGCGTTTACAAGAGCGAGGAAAACCTGCCCCGCGAGGACCAGCTCGCCTTCAAGATTGCCAAGGTGGCCGCGGACCCCGTTGCCGTCTCCGACGAGGTCACCGACATGGTGATCAACCGGGTCATCGACAACGCCTCGGTGGCGATTGCCTCGCTGAACCGCGCGCCGATCATCGCGGCCCGCGCCCAGGCGCTGACCCACGGCCCCACCACGGGCGGCAAGGGCTCCAAGGTCTTCGGCATCGAAGAGCGTGTGGCCCCCGAATGGGCGGCCTGGGCCAACGGCGTCGCCGTCCGTGAACTGGACTACCACGACACGTTCCTCGCCGCGGAATACTCCCACCCGGGCGATAACATCCCGCCGATCCTCGCCGTCGCCCAGCACGTGGGCTCCACCGGTCAGGACCTGATCCGCGGCATCGCCACCGGCTATGAGATCCAGGTCAACCTGGTCAAGGCCATCTGCCTGCACAAGCACAAGATCGACCACGTCGCGCACCTCGGCCCGTCCGCCGCCGCCGGCATTGGCACCCTGCTGGGACTCGACGTCGAGACGATCTTCCAGTCCATCGGCCAGGCCCTGCACACCACCACCGCCACCCGGCAGTCCCGCAAGGGTGAGATCTCCACCTGGAAGGCCCACGCCCCGGCGTTCGCCGGCAAGATGGCTGTGGAGTCCGCGGACCGCGCCATGCGCGGCCAGACCTCCCCCGTGCCGATCTACGAAGGCGAAGACGGTGTGATCGCATGGATGCTGGACGGCCCCGACGCCTCCTACACCGTGCCGCTGCCGACGCCCGGCGAAACCAAGCGCGCCATCATGGACACCTACACCAAGGAGCACTCGGCCGAGTACCAGGCCCAGGCGTGGATCGACCTGGCGCGCAAGCTCCACGGCGAGCACCCGGAGGTCACCGACCCGGCCAACGTGGAGTCCGTGCTGATCAAGACGAGCCACCACACGCACTACGTGATCGGCTCCGGCGCCAACGATCCGCAGAAGTACAGCCCCACGGCGAGCCGCGAAACGCTGGACCACTCCATCCCGTACATCTTCACGGTCGCCCTGCAGGACGGCGCCTGGCACCACGTCGATTCCTACGCCCCGGAGCGCGCCGCGCGTCCGGACACCGTGGACCTGTGGCACAAGGTCACCACCGTCGAGGATCCGGAATGGACTCGCCGCTACCACTCCCTCGACATCGCCGAGAAGGCCTTCGGCGGCACCGTCGTCATCACGCTCAAGGACGGCACCGTCATCACTGACGAGATCGCCGTCGCCGACGCCCACCCGCTGGGCGCCCGGCCGTTCGCGCGGGAACAGTACGTCAACAAGTTCCGCACCCTCGCCGCCGGCCTCGTGGCCGAAGAGGAAATCGACCGCTTCCTGGCCGCCGCAGCCCGCCTGCCCGAGCTGGCCGCCGGGGAGCTGGACCAGCTCAACATCAAGGCCGCCGACGGCGTGATCGACCTGGCCGCCGCACCGAAGGGACTCTTCTAATGCTGTATTCGAAGGTCACGCCGGAGCAGAAGCGGATCCGCTTCCGCGAACTCCTGGCGTCCGGCACGATCCAGCAGTTCCCGGGCGCGTTCAACCCGCTCTCTGCCCGGCTGATCGAGGAGAAGGGCTTCGCCGGGGTCTACATCTCCGGCGCCGTCCTGGCCAATGACCTCGGCTTGCCGGACATCGGGCTGACCACCCTCACCGAGGTGGCCACCCGCGCCGGGCAGATCGCCCGGATGACGGACCTGCCCAGCATCGTCGACGCCGACACCGGCTTCGGCGAGCCGATGAACGTCGCCCGCTCGGTCCAGGAACTCGAGAACGCCGGCCTCGCCGGCCTCCACATCGAGGACCAGTTCAACCCGAAGCGCTGCGGCCACCTCGACGGCAAGAACGTCGTGGACCTGGACACCGCCACCAAGCGCATCCGGGCCGCGGCCGATGCCCGGCGGGATCCGAACTTCCTGATCATGGCGCGGACGGATATCCGTGCCACCGATGGCCTCAAGGCCACCCAGGACCGCGCCAAAGCACTCGTCGAGGCCGGGGCTGACGCCATCTTCCCGGAGGCCATGAAGGACCTCAGCGAGTTCCAGGCGATCCGCGACGCCGTCGACGTGCCGATCCTGGCCAACATGACCGAGTTCGGCCAGAGTGCGCTGTTCACGGTGGAACAGCTCGCCGGCGTCGGGGTCAACATGATCATCTACCCGGTGACGCTGCTCCGTAGTGCCATGGGCGCTGCGGAGCGTACGCTGGAATCGATTAAGGCTGACGGTACCCAGGAGGCCCAGGTCGGGAACATGCTGACCCGGGCGCGTTTGTATGACCTCGTCGACTACGAGGCCTACAACAGCTTCGATACCGGGGTCTTCAATTTCCAGATCCCGGGTCAGTAAGCCCCGCATCGGACTTCCGGCTCCGGCCGGCTCAACAGGCGACAGGAACAAAGGAGTTTCAGCATGGCTGAACAAGAGATCAAAAAGGGCCTCGCCGGCGTCGTGGTGGATTACACCGCGGTCTCCAAGGTGAACCCGGACACCAATTCACTGCTCTACCGCGGGTACCCCGTGCAGGAGCTGGCCGCCAAGTGCAACTTCGAGGAAGTCGCCTACCTGCTCTGGAACGGCGAGCTGCCCACGCCGGAGCAACTGGCGGAGTTCACGGCCCGCGAACGCGCCGGCCGGGCGCTGGACCCGGTCGTCAAGCAGGTCATCGATGCGCTGCCGACCACCTCGCACCCGATGGATGTCTGCCGCACGGCAGCTTCAGTCATGGGCGCCCGGCATCCGCTCGCTGAGGATTCCTCCCGCGAGGCCAACATGGCCAAGGCCGCGGACCTGTTCGCTGCGATGCCGGCGGTGGTGTCCTATGACCAGCGCCGCCGTCACGGCCAGGAGCTGGTGGAGCCCCGCGAGGACCTGGACTACTCGGCCAACTTCCTCTGGATGGCCTTCGGCGAGGAGCCGGTCCAGGAAGTCGTCGAGGCCTTCAACGTCTCGATGATCCTGTACGCCGAGCACTCCTTCAACGCCTCGACGTTCACGGCCCGCGTGATCACCTCGACCCTCTCGGACCTGCATTCGGCCGTGACCGGGGCGATCGGCGCGCTCAAGGGCCCGCTGCACGGCGGTGCGAACGAGGCCGTGATGCACACCTTCGACGAGATCGGCATCCGTCCGGAGGAGTCGCTGGACGAGGCCGCCACCCGCGCGAAGGCATGGATGGAGGATGCCCTGGCGCAGAAGAAGAAGGTCATGGGCTTCGGCCACCGGGTCTACAAGCACGGAGACTCCCGGGTGCCCACCATGAAGGCCGCCCTGGACAAGATGATCGCGCACTACGGCCGGCCGGAGCTGCTGGGGCTGTACAACGGTCTGGAGTCGGCGATGGACGAGGCCAAAGCGATCAAGCCGAACCTCGACTACCCGGCCGGACCCACGTACCACCTCATGGGCTTCGACACCCCGACCTTCACTCCCCTGTTCGTCGCCAGCCGCATCACCGGCTGGACCGCGCACATCATGGAGCAGCTGGACTCGAACTCCCTGATCCGCCCCTTGAGCGCCTACAACGGCGTGGAGGAACGGCACCTGGCGTAGCCTGCAGGACACTCCGTACGACGGCGGGCCGGTCACTTTGGAAGGGTGGCCGGCCCGCCTTTTGCTGCTGGGCGCTGATTGGGGAGACGCCCGCTAGCCCGCGCTGATCTTCAGCGAGGTGATCATGCGCTTCGCGTTCACGAATTCGGGGGTCTGCATGTAGGCCCGGGCGGCGTCCATCGAGGGGAACGTCTTGGCACCCTGGCGGTTGGCGACTTCCTCCGTGCCTCCGGCGTTGACCTGGAAGGCGTCGGCGAAGGAGTACATCGGCGTCTCGGCAGGGCCGTTGACGACGTTGTAGAACATGCAGGTGGTGCCGTCCTGCCCGGCCAGGGTGCTGGTCAGTCCGAAGGACGCCGTGACCTGCCCCGTTTCTAGGAGGGCCCGGAAGGCGAACCTCGGCGTGACTGACCCTTTCGAAGGCTGGTACGGAAGATCGACTTCGACCACATCCAGAACCGTGTAGGGAACCGCGCCCTGGCAGGCGCCGCCGAGTCCGCCGTACGGCCCGAGGTGCAGCGACGCAACCACCACACCGGCTTCGTTCGCGACGTCAACATCCACGGCCTCGGCACCGAACGCCCCGGCTGGAGTGGCAACACTCCAGGAGCCAGGGTAGTCGAAGCTGACTTTCGTGTCGGGGCTGGTGTACGTCCGCCAGGCCCCGGAGGAAGGTGGCGGCGTGGCGGTCCCGGACGTTGCGGACGCCGGCGGAGGCACGGATGCCGACGTCGCAACGCTGGGCGACGGCGCCGTCGTCAGCGGGGCGGAAGCTGTCGGCGCCACCACCCCGGCCGTCGAACCGGCCGCGGGGGCAGGGTCCGCGGACCCCATGGTCCCGGCCACGGCAACGCCGCCGGCGACGGCCGCCACGGCGAGGGCAACGACGGCGGCCGCCCAGGGCCAGCGCCGGCGTCTCCCGGCGTCGCTCGCCGGTTCGTCGTCATATGGGTCCCTGCCCGGAATGTCGTGACTGCCTGAGCCCATGCCCTGCCCCCATAAAAGGTCCGTGTGCCGTCTGCCGGTGACCCACCGGAAGTGTGTGGACCGCCGCGGCGCAATGTTCGAGCCTCAGGCTACTCCCCCGGCCGCGGCATTCCCCGCCCCGCGCTGTCGAGTCGCGGAATGTGTCGGCGTGGGCCCGGCTCACCCCGGCTGGGAGGGATACCGGACCGAAGCCACCGTTTCGTTGTCCTCATTCAGGACCACGACGACGTCGATCGTTTCACCTGCCAGCGCGGGAGGCAGCCAGTGCTCCGCATCCTGCCACATGCGCTGCAGCGGCAGCGCTTGGACGTCGAACCATTCGGGCGTGATCTCCGGACTCGCGGCGGGTTCGCCTTCCCACTGCCGGGCAGTGAACAGCCTGCACGACATGTTCCATTCGGTCCGGGCGGGAAAGATGAACTCGACGACGCCGGCGTGCGCCAGATCCTCCTGGCGGACGATGACTCCGGCCTCTTCCCAGACTTCGCGGACCACGGCCTCGGCGTCGCTCTCCCCCACTTCGACGTGGCCGCCGACCCCCACGATCTTGCCCGTGCCGAACCCGGTCCTTTTCAACCCCAGCAGCACCTCGGTGCCGGAGCCCGCTTCGCGGAGCAGGAAACACAGTGTGACAGGAGTGGACGCCATGAAGGCAAGCCTATAGCTGGCGCCGGATGCAGACGCTATCCGGCCGCCGGACCGTCGCCTACAAGCTGCCGCCGCAGCCCGACCGGAATCCCCATTTCCGCGAATTCCTTGTCCATGGCCTGCTGCGGCGTGAGGCCCTGGTTGTTCAACGCCTGGAACTCCCACGTGAACACGCTGGACCACTCCTGCCGGTAGTCAGAGAGGAACCGCCCGTTCTGCAGTTTGGCCATCAGGTACCAGGCGTTGGCGCCGTCGAGCTGAAGCGCCCGGACACCGTCGTCGGAGATGGAATAGGCGAGCCAACCAGCTGCACAACCCAGCACGGTGTAATAGGCCTGCTCGGCGGCCGGAATCGCTTTGATGGCCCGTTCCTGGTCGTTGCGCTGCTGGTCGACGTTGCCCATGGTGCAGTCGACACCGCCGGTGCTCAGGGCTCCGGCGGAGGTCCCCGCTTGAGAGGCGGCGGGCGTGGGCGCATCCGGGGCACTCGGCGCGGGGCTGGCGGGGCCGGCGTCGTGGTTCCGGTCTGGGCCGGCCCGGGCGATGGTTGCAGCATCAGGTTGCCGCCGACAAGGACGGCCCCAACGACAGCCGCGGCTGCCACCAACATGGCGGCCGCCGTCCGCACGCCAAAGCGCCGTGCCGTAGCGCCCCCAGCCCTGCTCACAACCCTCGCGGTCGCGCTCCCTGAGCCGCACCAGCACCTCCGCCACGGCGGCCCGCTCTTCAGTGTTTGACCCGGGGACGTGGCTGCGGGCCTCATCTTTCAGCCGTTCGACAAGTTCCTGGGCGCGGCGTCGTCCCCTGTACTCAGTGCCGATCACGTGCCGGGCGGCCGCCAGCAGCCAGCCGATGCCGGGCGGCTCCGGCAACTGCTTTTCCCAGGCAATTCTGAAGACGTCCGCAGCAAGTTCTTCGGCACGGTGCCGGTCACTGATACGGCAGGCAATGTAGCGGTATACCCGCGCGGAATGCTGAGTGTGCAGGTCAATGAACGCCTGCTCTTTGGCAGCCAACATGGTGCTTCCCCCGGACATCGGATGACTTCTTCCTGAAGACTAAGTGTCGCGTGAAGGGCTCTTTCTTACACTTGTCAGCAAGAAAATTCACCGGTTGCTTCCGGTCGCAAGTCCGACACCAGCAAACTGGAAGGCACCATACTGAGAGGCGTGAACTCCGCAGCAAAGATGGCAGCACCGGTTTCTCCCGGCCTCGTCCCCGAACTTCTGATCACCGACCTCACCACTAGCCTCAACTTCTGGGTCACGCTCTGCGGATTTGAGATTCTCTACGACCGCCCGGCAGAGGGCTTCGCGTATCTTCACTCAGGCACCGCACACGTCATGCTCGAGCAAATCGGCGTCGGTAGAAACTGGATCCCCGGCACTCTTGAGCGTCCGCTCGGCCGCGGGGTGAATTTCCAGATCGCTGTGCCTGCGGTAGAGCCCCTGGCGGAACGCATCATCGCCGCTTCCTGGCCGCTGTTCATGGCCCCCGAAGACAAGTGGTACCAAACAGGCGGGACGATGGTTGGTGTTTCGCAGTTCCTGGTTCAAGACCCCGACGGGTACCTCATTCGGTTCTCCTCACGGCTAGGGCATGTCTCGCCGGTCCGGGCGGAGCAGCCCTGCCCGGACCAAGCCGGAGAACGCTGAAGGAATCCGGCAGTGCGTTCAGACATATTAGAGCAGGACTGCTTCCGGGTAGGGGTCCTCGAGGGGCTCCGTCCAGCCAGGATCGTCCATGGCTGCGGCGGGCCATGGGTGCCCGGCCGTGAACAGGTGCCAGTCCGGGAAGGGGTCCGGGGGCAGTTCGGAATCGGGATCAGGGCCGGGATCCTCGGGTGCGCCTTCGGCAAGGAGTGTCACCATTGCCTGGAGGCGGTCCGGCCAGTGGGGTGGTTCCCAGTCCTGCTGTTCGCTGGCGTAGTGCCTTCCGGCCGGTGACGTCCAGCCGGGCGGTGCGTCTTTGCTGGCCCCGGCCGGTGTCCAGGCCGAGGAGTGTTTCAGGCCGTGGTGTTTGCGGCACGGCTGGCCGAGATTGGAGATCCCGGTGGTGCCACCGTCGGCCCAGGCCAGGAGGTGGTCGGCGTCGTTGTCCAGGGACTGGTTGTTGCAGCCCGGGAACGGGCACTTCCCGTCGCGGAGCCGCAGCCACTGCCGCACTGCCTTCGGCACC
>NZ_JBVAYV010000067.1:0-11075 GCF_055412805.1 Pseudarthrobacter kochi | reverse complement strand
TTTCGTTGAAGGCGATTTTTTCCATAAGGAAGAACTGTTGGTCGATGGTGTTTCCATGGGTGTTGCAACTCCCGGATTTCGGGGGCGTTGCAACGATCACTAGAACTCGCCCAGTGCGCCGGGGTGAGGCCGATGCCGTAAACGAGCACCAGAACCATGATCACGACCTGGCTGAGGCCGATCGCCATGGCAGGAAGGAAACCCGTCATGGTGGCACGCAGACCGGAGGCGGCGCTCGCCAGTGCCCTGGTGGGCAGAGCCCGAAGGATCAGCCACGTGATCAGCGCACCAACGAAGGTGGCCAGGGCGAGGAAGAACGGAGCGAAGCCCTCACCGAAGCTGCTGGAGGCATTTTCCCAGGTCTGCTTGAGGTCGACCGGGTTCGAGATGACCGAGGCCTTGGCGGCAATCTGCGCATCACTGTCGTCCGGTGCGGCTGCCGCACCGTCCCGGAGGGCATCGGCGAGAGTGCGGCTGCCGTCGGCGAGCTGCACAGTGCCGTCCTGAAGGGCGGTACCGCCGTCGACGAGTTGGTTGCTGCCCTCCACGAGCGAGCCGGTCCCGGCGGACAGGGCCGAGGTGCCGTCCGCGAGGGTGTTCGCTCCGGTTGCGGCCGTGGCTGCTCCGCTGGCGAGTTGGCCCGCTCCGGCGGAGAGCGCGCTGGCTCCGGCGGCGACATCGGAGGCACCGGAGGCGACTTGGGCGGCACCGGGGGCACCGGCCGTGAGGGCATCCGAGAGCGTGTTGAGGCCGGCAGCGAATTGGCCGCTTGACGCGGCATAGCTGGCAGTCTGGCCTGCCGCACCCTGGGTCTGGGTGTTGAGCGTGAGCGCGCCTTCGGAGAGTTTCGTCACGGAGGGCAGGAAGGCGGACGCCGGGGTTCCGGCCGGCGCAGCAGCCATGGCGGCCGCGAGGTCGCTCAGGCCCCCCGAGAGTGATGCCGTTCCCGCAGCGAGCTGTCCGGTGCCGGCGGAAATGCTGGCGGCCCCGGCAGCAAGTTGGTCTGACGAGCCCGCTAGAGTGGCTGCCCCTGCGGCGGCGGCGGCCATTCCATCTGACACCTTCCGGGTGCCTCCGGAGACTTGCTGAGCGCCATCCGCCAGTTGAACGGATGAGCTGGAGAGGGTGCTGGCGCCGTTGGAGAGCGTTCCGATTCCGGTGGCCAGTGTCGAGGAACCGCCGGCCACCTTAGCCGCCCCGTTGTCGAGAGTCACTGCGCCACTGGACAGCTCGCCCAGCCCGTCGACGAGCCTGCCG
Organism: Pseudarthrobacter kochi; assembly: GCF_055412805.1. NCBI lineage: Bacteria > Bacillati > Actinomycetota > Actinomycetes > Micrococcales > Micrococcaceae > Pseudarthrobacter > Pseudarthrobacter kochi. The sequence goes on along the minus strand of NZ_JBVAYV010000067.1, from coordinate 9,818 downwards.
GTGCCGGTCTCGGCTGTCGTGAGGCCGTCGGCAAGGGTACCGGCGCCCTTTGCGGCGCTGCGGATGCCGTCACCGGCTTCGTTCACGGCCACGAGCATTGCGTTGACGGTCTGGTCGCCGATGTTCAGGGATACTGCGTCACGGAGCTGAACCATGGCCTGCTTGCCCATGGTGGAGGCCAGGAAGCTGTTGCTGTCGTTGTAGTCGACCTGCACTTCAGCCGGGGCGGGGGTGTCGGTGCCGGCAGAGACAGCATCCGTGGAGAAATCGGCGGGGATGGTGACGGAGAAGTAATAGTCGCCGTTGTTGACCCCGGTTGCGGCGTCGGCCGCACTGGTTTCGACCCAACCCAGATCGTTGCCGTCGATGAGCTTGTCGACCAGGTCATCGCCGGCGGTGACAGCTTTGCCGTCCCGCATGGCGCCGGTGTCGGAGTTGACCAGGGCGACGGGGAGGTGGCTGAGTTCCTTGTCGGGTGCCCAGAACGCCCAGAGATAGAGGGCGCCGTAGATCAGGGGGATGAACATCAAAACGACAAGCGCGATCTTGGGCAGCGTGCCCTTGCCGAAGCGGCGCAGCTCCGTGCCGGTTGAGAGGAAGGCGAACATCTAGCGGATCTCCTGGTTCATGTACTGGACAGACGGGTTGATACCCAGGTCCGCCCACATTTCAAAGTCGGGTGCGATGGCCGAGGCCACCACGGGGGTGCCGGCGGCCACAATGGCGCCGAGCCGCTCCCAGAGCTGCCGGCGAGCGTCGGCAGAGTGCACCTGTTCCACCTGGTCGAAGAAAAGCATGCGGGGCTGGCTCATCATGGCCAGTGAGGCACGCAACAGCACCATTTCGACCTCGTCGAGATCCCAGATCATGGTGCTTGCGGCCGGAATCGGGATATCGCCGAAGATCGGGCCGCAGACGCGGTGGACCTCGGCGTCGTCGACGGCGCGGATGAAGGCCCACCACGGCGCAAGCCAGGCGTGGCGCTCGCGGATGGCCGCGCCCACGCTGACCGACTCCTCGAGGGTGTCGATGCCGTGGAACCCAGAGACTCCGGTGCTGCGCTGAATGCGGCGGGCGTGCCGTGGCAGCTCCTCGCCCAGCACGGAAAGCGTGCCGGTACTGGGCTTCATCCGGCCGGCAAGGGTGAGCAGCAGGCTGGTGCGGCCGCTGCCCGCCGGACCGCAGATCACTGTCAGGCCATCGTCGGCTCTGAAACTCACCGGGCCGTAGACCACGCCTCTTTTGTGACTCACGGTCAGGTCATCCGCTACCAGTGTCGTCTGCACGTCGTTCCTCTCTCGTCGGCACTTTTGTACCGACTAGTCAGTATAAGTCGATCCTCTCGAAGACGCAACGGAGCGGGTTTTTGAATCCATGGCTGAGTCTCCGTCCGGAAACTGACGAGTCAGTGGGCCTCTGGCATAGACCGGCTCGACGGCCGCGTCGGCAATCCGGGCATCCGGCGACAGGCCGGAACACGACTGCACCAAAACTTGCCAGCCTGGCAGCTGGCTTGCCCAGCAGCGCTCCGCTTGCCATCGTCACAAGAGACGCAGTGACAACCACAAAGAGGGCCAGGCCACACATGCGCAACTTTGAAAAGGACTACTGCGAACGACACTGGGAACAGGTGCAGGACACGGCCTCGGCCATGGCGCTCGCAACCGATACGAACCCGCACCTCGTGCGCGCCACCGAACACCTCACGCCCGGAACGGCGCTGGATGCCGGCTGCGGCACCGGGGCGGAGGCGATCTGGCTCGCCGCCCACGGTTGGCGGGTCACCGGCGCCGATATCACGCTCCTGATCGTCGGGCACCTGCAGCATGTGGAAACGTCCGGGCACGGGCACGATGGCGGCGCGGAGCAGGGCCACAACCACGATGAAGAGCCTCCCGCCGAAGCGACGGTCACCCTGGCGGACATCACGGACCGGCTCAACCCCGCGGGCTGGCGCATTGACACTGCAGAGGAGTCCTCCCGAAGCATCATCGGTCCCGGCGGGCTCCCGGCTTTCGTGCACGACGTCGTCTTACGGGCCACCCGCCTCGCCTGAGCCGACCCCTGGTGTCGGTCTTCTGGACTCGGCCGGCTCACACGGCGGCTAGGACCGCGGCCGCCGGGGCGGCAGCCACACGCTCATCGAACGGGCTCGGGACGATGAAGTCGGCGGAGAGATCGTCGCCGACCAGGTCGGCAATGGCCATGACCGCGGAGATCTTCATAGCTGTCGTGATGCGGCGGGCACCGGCATCCAGAGCACCGCGAAAGATGCCGGGGAAGGCCAGCACATTGTTGATCTGGTTCGAAAGTCGCTGCGCCCGGTCGCCACGATTTTCGCGTTCCGCGCTGCCACGTCCGGGGCCACCTTCGGCTGGGGGTTCGACAGGGCGAAGATCATGGCATCACTCGGCATCGTCGCCAACAGGTGTTCCTCCACGGTGCCGGAGGAGACGCCGACGAAGACACCCGCACCGGCGAGAGCCTGCGCCGGACCGCCGTGGATCTGGCGCGGGTTGGAGGTCAGGGCGAAGTCGGCCTTGACCCCGGTGAGGTCGATGCGGTGACCGCTCAGGATGCCCAGGGAGTCCAGAGCCTCGATGAGTTTGGCTTCCAGTTCGAAGCAGCGCGGTGCCGAGACGTCTTCGAGATTGACGGCGCCGAAGCTGTGCCGCAGCCGCAGCCGGGTGTCCGCGATCTCGTCTACATCCGTGGTGTCGAGCACCAGAGGAAGGGAATTCAGTCCGCCGAAACGCTGGAACAGGGCCGACTTGCCCTCCATCACGGGCAGGGCGGCCGCCGGCCCGATGTCTCCCAGGCCGAGCACGGCTGTGCCGTCACTGACGACCGCAGCGAGTCGACTCGCCCACGTGTATGAGGCTGCGATGGTGGCATCGTTGTGGATCAGAAGGCTGACCGCGGCCACGCCTGGGGTGTAGGCAATGGCCAGGTCGCGACGAGTATCGATGGGCCGGGCCAGCTCAATCCTCAGCTTGCCGCCCTCGTGGGCGGCGAGGATCTCTTCGGTACCGACAGCAGGGATCCACCACCCCGGCGACCACGCACTACAGCTGCAGGTCAACGGAGTCCGCTGTCCGGCGACTGGATTCACGGTTGAGACGTGAGCACCTTTGCCTTTGCGCGGGGTGGACGGGCGGCGGCGCTGTGTCCACGCCCACGCTTCGACCGCTCCTGAGTGATGCCATGGGACCACCACCCTCACTGCGATGGAACCGCAGGTCAACTGCGTGCGGTGGGTTCCGACCAAATTCCCGGTCCGGACCGGCTCCGATGGGACACAGCGTGGTGATTTGACGGGCCGATAAATATGGCGCTAGTGTCCCTTCAACTATTGGGGCCAACAAGTAAATCCCAAGAAAGAACAGAGCGATGACCACAATATCGGAGTGCATTGAGATCCAAGTCGACAGCCGCCAGGTCCTGGACGAACGGCTCGACGACGCCGTCCGCGGTCTCCAGCAGATCGCCATGGCAACCGGGACACAGGGCATCCTGCTCACCCGGCACAAGGCCGGCCACTACACGGCGGCGCTGTCCGACCAGGTCCCCTTCGGCATGACGCGGGAACTCATTCACTGAGCCAGCGGAGCCCCAGGCTCCTGCGTTCAGCACACAAGCCAGGTCCCGGGCTGCGGAGCATCGACTCCCGCCCGGGACCTTTTTGTTCCCTGTCCCGGGCCTACCAATCGTGGACGGTACCGTCGACGAGGCGGTTGTAGGGCAGGTAGGCCTGCTGGTACGGGAACGCCGCGGCGGCCTCTTCGTTGAACTCGACGCCGATGCCGGGCGCCTCGCCCGGGTGCAGGTAGCCGTCCACGAAGGTCATGGACTGCTCGAACACCTCGTTGGTCGCCTCCGAGTGCTGCATGTATTCCTGGATGCCGTAGTTGTGGATCGCCAGGCCCACGTGCAGCTGCGCGGCGAACCCGACCGGGGAAATGTCCGTCGGGCCGTGGAACCCGGACTTGATCTGGTACTGCGCTGCGAAATCCATCACCTTCTTCAACGGGCTGATCCCGCCGAAGTGCGTCGACGCGGCCCGGACATAATCGATCAGCTGTTCCTTGATCAGCGTCTGGTAATCGAAAACGGTGTTGAAGATCTCCCCGATCGCCAGCGGCGTCGTGGTGTGCTGCCGGACCAGCCGGAGGGCTTCCTGGTTTTCCGCCGGGGTGCAGTCCTCCAGCCAGAACAGGTCGTAGGGCTCCAGCGCCTTGCCCAGCTTCGCGGCCTGGATCGGCGTCATCCGGTGGTGCCCGTCATGCAGGAGCGGCAGCTCCGGGCCGAACTCGTTCCGGACCGCCTCAAACACGCCGGGCAGGTGGCGCAGGTACGCCCGGGTATCCCAGTCCTCCTCCACCGGGAACGACCCGCGCCCGGCGGGCTCGTAGTCGTACCGCTCCCCCGAGGCCTGCGCCTGCGCGGCGACCCCGTACACGGCCTTGATCCCGGGCACCGCGGTCTGGATCCGGACCGACTTGTACCCGAGCTCCAGGTGCTCCCGGACCGAATCAAACAACGACTCCAGATCCGCACCCGAAGCATGCCCGTAGGCGCGCAGCCCGTTCCGGGACGCCCCGCCCAACAGCTGGTACACCGGCATCCCGGCCATCTTGCCCTTGATGTCCCACAGCGCCATGTCGACGGCGGCGATCGCGGCCATGGTGACCGGGCCGCGCCGCCAGTAGGAAGACCGGTACAGGAACTGCCAGGTGTCCTCGATCCGGTGCGGGTCCTTGCCGATCAGCAGCTGCGCCACGTGCTCCTTCAAATACGCGGCCACCGCGAGCTCACGCCCGTTCAGGGTCGCATCCCCGATCCCGGTCACACCATCCTCCGTGGTAATCCGAAGGGTCACGAAGTTACGCGACGGGCTGGTCACGAAGACTTCCGCGGCAATGATTTTCACAGTGGGTCCAGGCTTTCCGTGTCGGTGTGTTGTGGATGGTGGTGGAGGCGGACGGCCGGGCCGGGCCTTAGCGTTGGGTGGTTCCGCTGGGAGTGGCCCCCAGCAGCGCGAGCTCGCCCCGGCGGGGCAGGCCTTCCCAGTCACCGGCGGTGCTGACGGCAAAAGCTCCGGCGAGGGCGCCGCGCTGCAGGCGGCCGGCCACGTCCTCGCCGTCGAGCAGGGCTGAGAGGTAGCCGGCGGTGAAGGCGTCGCCGGCGCCCACGGTGTCGATGCTGGTGACCGGCACGGCGGGCGTTTCCCACCGGCCGGCGGCGGTGTGGACGCCGGCGCCGGCAGCTCCGCGCTTGACCACGACCTCCCGAACCCCGCGGTCCAGGAGTTCGGCGGCCATGGCCGTTTCGTCGTCGTCGGCCGTTACGGCGCAGCCACCACCGGAGGCGACCAGGCCGAGTTCGTCGTCGGAGGCGATCAGGATGCTGGCGTACCGGGCCAGCGGGGTGAGGACGGCGCGTGCCTCGTCCCGGGACCAGAGCTTGCCGCGGTAGTTGACGTCGAGGGACACTTCCAGGCCTTCGCCGGCAGCACGGGCGGCCGCGTACTCGACGGCCCGCCGCGCCTCCTGGCTGAGTGCGGCGGTAATCCCGGTGAGGTGCAGGACCCGGGCACCGTCCCGGAAGGCCGCGTCGACGTCGTCCCGGCTGAGCGTGGATCCGGCGGACCCGGCGCGGTAGTAGAAGGCCCGGGTGACGTCGGCGGTGCGCTGTTCGAGGAACATCACCCCGGTGCCACGGCCGGCGTCCTCGCGGTGGTGCACCGCGATGCCCTCGCTGCGCAGCTGCCGCAGGATGAATTCACCGTGCGGGTCGGCGCCGAGGACTCCGGCCCAGCCCACCCGGTGGCCGAGACGGGCGACGCCGACGGCCACGTTGGATTCCGCCCCGGCCACGTGCATGCCCAGGGAGCCGCCCGCGGACAGCGGCCCGGCGGAGCGCAGCGACACCATCGATTCCCCGAAGGTCAGCAGGTCAGGAATCCCCGGGACGGGAAGCACAGGTCCGGGAATCACGGCCGGCTCTCCGCGGCGATCCGGCGGTCGAATTCGGCGGCGAGCACCACGAAGCCGCGGGCGCGCTCCCGCACCGGGGCGAGGTCGCCGCCGGAGCCGGCATCCCCGAAGAGCGGTCCGCCCAGGCCGACGGCGACGGCGCCCGCCTGCCAGTAGCCCGACGCCTCCTCGAGTCCCACGCCGCCGACGGCGATGAAGGGGATCCCCGGGAAGGGGTCGCGCAGGGCCTTGAGATAGCCCGGTCCGCCGATGGAGGCGGGGAAGAGCTTCACCGCGGTGGCACCCCGGGTCATGGCCTCGTAGGCCTCGGTGGGCGTCAGTGCCCCGGCCAGGACCGGGATCCCGAGGCGGGCGGATTCCTGGATGGAGGTTGCCAGCGCCGGGGTGACCATGAACTGGCCGCCCGCCACGGCCACGTGTTCCACGTCCTGCTCGGTCAGCACGGTGCCGGCGCCGACGAAGCAGCCGTCCGGGGCGGCGGCGCGGACGTCGCGGATGGCCTCCAGCGACCCCGGGGTGGTCAGGGCAATTTCGACGTAGCGGAAGCCCTCCTCCATCGCAGCGAGGGCCGCCTTCGCGGCGGCGCCGCCGTCGGTGCCGCGCACAATGGCGACCAGCCGGGTCTGCCGGATTCCGGCCAGCAGTAGTTCCGGGGTCAGCACTGAAGTCATGTGATTCACCATTCTGCGAAGGCTCCGTCGGGGTGCCGCCAGACGGGCCCGCGCCAGGCGTGGCCGCGCTTGTCCGCGGCGCGGACCACGGCCTCGTCGATTTCGATCCCGAGACCCGGGCCGGTCAGGCGTTCGATGTGCCCGTCCACGAACTTCAGCGGGGATTTGTCCACCACGTAGTCCAGGACTTCGGCGCCCTGGTTGTAGTGGATCCCGATGCTTTGTTCCTGGATCAGGAAGTTGGGCGTGGCGAAACCCACCTGCAGGCACGCTGCCAGGGCGAGCGGTCCGAGTGGGCAGTGCGGGGCCAGCTGGACCTCGTAGATTTCGGCGAGCGAGGCGATCTTGCGGACCTCGGTGATGCCGCCGGCGTGCGAGAGGTCCGGCTGGGCCACGGCGATGCCGGCCTGCAGGGCGGGCAGGAATTCCTGCCGGCTGTAGAGCCGCTCGCCGGTGGAGACGGGCGTCGTGGTGGACGAGGTGAATTCGCGCAGCAGGTGCGTGTTTTCCGGGACCACGGGTTCTTCCAGGAAGAAGGGCCGGTACGGTTCCAGCAGCGGCGCCACCCGCCGGGCGTTGGCGAGGCTGAAGCGGCCGTGGAAGTCGACGGCGACATCCCGGTGGTCCCCGAGGACCTCGCGGGCGGCGGCAACGCGGCGGACGACGCCGTCGAGCTCCGCTACCGAGGCGATGGGGCTCATGCGGCCGCTGGCGTTCATCTTGACGGCGGTGAGCCCGACTTCCAGCTGCGCGCTGATCTGGTCGGCCACCTCGTTGGGTTCATCCCCGCCCACCCAGCCGTACATCCGGATCCGGTCCCGGACATGGCCGCCGAGTAGCTGGTGCACGGGGGTGTTGAAGTGCTTGCCGGCGATGTCCCACAGGGCCTGGTCCAGCCCGGACACGGCGCTCGCCAGGATGGGCCCGCCGCGGTAGAACGAGCCTTTGGTCATCACCTGCCAGTGGTCCTCGATCCGGAGCGCATCGTTGCCGATGAGCAGCTCGGAGAGCTGGTCGACGGCGGTGCGCACGGTTTCGCTGCGGCCTTCGCAGCTCGCCTCGCCCCAGCCGACGATCCCGCTGTCCGTCTCGATCCGGACGAAGAGCCAGCGCGGCGCGACGAGGAACGTCTCAATCCTGCTGATGAGTGTCATCTGTTGCCTAGCCCTTGGTCGCGCCGGCGGTCATGCCGGAGACGATGTACTTCTGCGTGAAGAGCGCAATGATCATGATCGGGATGGTGACCACGGTGGCGGCCGCCATGAGTCCGCCCCAGTCGATGCTGGCGTAGGAGACGAAGTCGAAGATCGCGACCGGCAGGGTCTTGGTCTTGGAGCCGGAGAGCACCAGGGCGAACATGAAGTTGTTCCACGAGAAGATGAAGGACAGGATGCCGGCGGTGGCCATGCCGGCGACGGAGAGCGGCAGGGTGATGCGGCGGAAGGCGCCGATCGGGGTGAGTCCGTCCACCTGGGCCGATTCCTCCAGCTCCAGCGGCAGGGAATCGAAGTAGCTCATCATGATGTACACGATCAGCGGCAGCGAGACGAACATGTGGCTGAGGATCAGGACCTCGAAGCCGCCCACCATCTTCAGGTTGGAGAAGACGTAGTACCAGGGCACCAGCAGGGAGACGCCGGGGATGACGCGGGCCATCAGGACCACGAGCGCCGAGCGGTGCATCGTGAAGCGGCTCATGGCGTAGGCGGCGGGCACGCCCAGGACCAGCGACAGGGCCGTGGAGACGAAGGCCACCCAGAAGCTGTTGAAGATGAAGACGAAGTAGTTGTTCCGCTGCAGCACATTGGCGTAGTTCTCGAACGTGGGGGTGAAGAGGAACGACTTGCCGGTGTCGTAGATGTCCACGTTGGTCTTGAGGGAGGCCAGCAGCATCCAGAACAGCGGGGCGACCAGGAACAGCACGACGGCCACAAGTGCGGCGACGCGGAAAGCCTTGTAGGCGCGGGTGCCCAGGGGCTTCCGGGGGCGCGGGGCCGTCTTGGCCGGCTCGGCGGGGGCGGTTTGGTTTCCGGTGTCTTCGGTCAATACGGTCATTTGCTTACCGCTTTCTTGCGCATGGTCAGCAGCCACATGGAGCCGATAATGATCATGAAGAACAGGATCAGCACCGCGGAGGACAGCCCGTACTGGTTGTAGTCAAAGCTCAGGCCGTAGGCGTAGACGTTGAGCGTCTCCACCTCGTGGAAGGATCCGCCGCCCTTGCCCTTGGTGGCATAGAGAATGTCGAACGTTTTCAGGGCATCGATGCCCCGGAGCAGGATGGCGACAATGACTGTCGGCATCATGAGCGGCAGCGTGATGAAGAAGAAGCGCTGGAAGGCGTTGGCGCCGTCCATCCGGGCCGCCTCGTCGGGCTCCTCGGACAGCGAGGTCAGGCCGGCGAGCAGGATCAGCACGACCATGGGGGTCCATTGCCACACGTCCATGAAGATGGTGGTGCCCAGCGCCGTGTCCTGGCCGGAGAGCCATGGCTGCGGCGGGATGCCGACCATGCCGAGCAGCTGGTTGACGAACCCGATATTGGGGTCGAAGATCAGCCGCCACATCATGCCGACGGCCACCGGGGTGGCGACGAGCGGCAGGAGAATGGCCACGCGGACCCACTTTTCGCCGCGGAACGGGCGCCACAGCAGCAGCGCGATGCACATGCCCAGCACCACTTCGCACACCAGGGCGACGCCGGTGAAGGACAGGGTGCGTCCGACCGCGGGCCAGAAGCGCTCGGCGTCGGAGAGGACCGTCAGGTAGTTCTGCAGACCGACGAACTCTGAGGCGGCCCGGACGGAGCCCTGCGAATCGGTCAGGCTCAGGTACAGGGTCCAGGCCAGCGGAAAGACGATCAGGACACCGACGAAGATCATCGCGGGGGCGGCGAACAGCCACTTGCGGTGCCGGTTGGCCCAGGCCGAGAAGTTCTCACGGGCGCCGGGGGCGCGGCGGGCGCCGCGGCCGGACGGCGGCCCGGACTGCGCGCTGCGGGGAGGGGTCACTACAGACATGGTTCACCTAAGGAGTCGGGGGTGAAGTGAAGAGCTGGCCGCGGGGGGGGGGGGGGGGGGGGGGGGGGGGGGAAACAGACCCGGGGGGTGGGGGGGGGGGGGGGTGGGAGTGGGGTTCGTTTTTTTCTTCT
>NZ_JBVAYV010000066.1:0-11493 GCF_055412805.1 Pseudarthrobacter kochi | reverse complement strand
AGCGTCATGCGGTGCCACCGCCGGGGCCGCCATGGCATCGGTGGCCCGCAGATAGGCCGCGCCCAGCCGCACCTTCAACGCCGCAGCCCGAGCCTCCCACCGGGCGACCTCGGCCAGCCCGTCCAGGCAATCATCCGCCAAATCCCGCAACGGATCGTCCCCCAACGGACCAGCACCCCGGCCGACACCGGCCACGGACGGACCACCGCCGTCAGCGCCGGCCCCGGCGACGGAATCCAGCGCCGCCGTCAACACCGCGACAGCCGCCACAGCCGCCCTGCCATCGGCACTCCAGTCCGTGCTTTCCATACACCCAAACTAGCGCGCACCTACGACATTTTTCACGAACCGGCCCCGGGCAGCGGGACGGGCGCCGGCAGCTGCCGGCGACCCGGATGTGGATGGTCTTCAAAGCACAATCGCGTTCCCGGCCAGGACAAGGTCCAGTGCCGTCGGCGCAAACTTTCCACGCCGCCGACGGTCAGCGACGCCCTGCTGCCAGGCACCTGTCTTCGCGCCCGCGTTCACCTGATTCTCTTACGGTGGCTCTAGCCCAGCGCCCGGGGATGCGCGGCGGCGTAGATCTCCCGCAGGGTGTCCGCCGTGACCAGGGTGTAGACCTGCGTAGTGGTCACAGACGCATGGCCCAGCAGTTCCTGGACCACCCGGACGTCGGCCCCTCCCTCGAGCAGGTGCGTGGCGAAGGAGTGCCGCAGAGTGTGCGGCGAGACGTCCTTGGTGATGTTGGCTTTCTCTGCGGCCGTCTTGAGGATGGTCCAGGCGCTCTGCCGGCTGATCCGTCCGCCGCGGGCGTTCAGGAACAGCGCCGGGGTCCCCTTGCCCTTGGCGGACAAAAGCGGCCGGCCGCGGACGAGGTAGGCGTCGAGGGCGCGGGCACCGAACGATCCCAGCGGGACCAGCCGTTCCTTGGAACCCTTGCCGAACAGCCGGACGATCGCCGGCCCGGCGTCGGACCGTCCGTCCTGCTCTGGCGTATGGAGCGAAACGTCGTCGACGTCGAGGCCCATGGCTTCGCTGATGCGGGCGCCGGTGGAATAGAGGAACTCCAGCAGTGCCCTGTCCCGCAGGCCGGTGGCGGTGTCGGTGCCGACCGCTTCCAGGATCCGCGTGACCTCGTCGACGCTGATGGCCTTGGGCAGGCGTTTGCCGGGCATGGGCGGGTGAACGTCGCTGGCCGGGTCGGTGGGGGTGACGCCCTCAAGTGCCCAGAACTTGTGGAGCCCGCGCACGGCGACCACGGTCCGCGCCGCCGAGCGGATGCCCAGGGCCGAGCCGCCGTCGGACCCGTCGGAGAGGGCCTGGACGAAGCCGGTGACGTCATGCCGGGTGATCTCGGCGGGGCGCTGGCGGCCCGCCTGGGCGAGGTGCCGCGCGTAACGAACGAGGTCCCGCCGGTACGCGGAGAGGGTGTTGGCCGCGAGCCCCCGTTCCACCCCCATGTGCTGCAGGTAGTCCGTCATGGCCCGGTCGATCGCTGTGAGCGGCCGGGCAGGGGCCTCTGCGGGGGCTGCCTTCGCCGGGGCTGGAGGCACGGGATGCGCAGGAGCGGGCGGCTCGGCAGTCAGCGGTTCCGTCATCAGCGCTGGCTGGGATGCGCCGGCCACGGCGCGTCGCCCGGACGGAGGCTCGTGAAGTTGTCGGCACGGGCGGCCGCGGCCGCCAGGACGCCGACGACGGCGGACGGGTTGTGCAGGCGCCCCTCCAGCACGGCCAGGACGGCCGCTTCGAGCGGGATCCAGTGCAGCTCGATTTCCGCTTCCTCGTCGGTGCGGACGTGGAGTTCGTGGCCGGGCACGTCGCTGAGATCCCGGGCGAGGTAGATGCGGATGGCCTCGCTGGAGGAACCGGGGGAATTGAAAAAGTCGGCCAGCACGTTCCACGTGCCGGCGACGAGGTCGGCTTCCTCGGCGAGTTCCCTGGCCGCGCCGGCTACAAAGTCCTCGCCTTCGACATCGAGGAGCCCGGCCGGGATCTCCCACAGGTCCATGCCGACGGGGTGCCGGTACTGCTTGATCAGCAGCACTTCGCCGGCGTCGTTCATCGGGAGGATGGCCACCGCGCCGGGGTGGTCGATGTAGTCGCGGACGAGCGGATCGCCGTCGTCGTTGAGCTGGAAACTGTCACTGACGACGTCCCAGATCCGGCCTTCGTAGACAGTCCTGGACGACAAAAGACGGCGCGGGCTCGGTTCGTCCGAAACCTGCCGTGCAGCATTGGGGGTTTCAGGGATACCGGGCATCGCGCCGTCCTTTGATTCAGTGGGGAGTTACTTCGACACTGCCGGGGAAGGCTTGGCGGCGGCCGGAGCCTTGGCTGAGGCGGCCGTGGCGGCGGTGCTTCCGCCGCCCTTCTGGTGCTCCAGGGCTGCCTTCACCAGTCCCGTGAAGAGCGCGTGCGGCCGGGTAGGGCGTGAGCTGAGTTCCGGGTGCGCCTGCGTGGCCACGTAGTACGGGTGGACCTCACGGGGAAGTTCCACGTACTCCACCAGCTTGCCGTCGGGTGACGTTCCGGAGAACACCAGTCCCTGGGCGGCGATCTGCTCGCGGTACTTGTTGTTGACCTCGTAGCGGTGGCGGTGCCGTTCGCTGACCGTGGTGGTGCCGTAGGTCTCGGCGACCACGGAACCCTCGTCAAGCTTGGCTTCGTACAGGCCCAGGCGCATGGTGCCGCCGAGGTCGCCCTTGCCGTCGACGATGTCCAGCTGCTCTTCCATCGTGGCAATCACGGGGTACTTCGAATCCGGCTCGAACTCGGACGAGGAAGCGCCCTCGAGGCCGACCACGTTGCGGGCGTACTCGATCACCATGCACTGCAGGCCCAGGCACAGGCCCAGGACGGGGAGCTTGCTTTCGCGGGCGTACTTGAGCGCGCCGAGCTTGCCTTCGAGGCCGCGGATGCCGAAGCCGCCGGGGACACAGATCGCGTCGACCCCATCGAGGGACTTGACGGCGCCCTCATGGGTTTCGCATTCGTCCGAGGGGACCCAGCGGATCTTGACCTTGGTGTCATTGGCGAATCCGCCGGCACGCAAGGCCTCGGTCACTGACAGGTAAGCGTCCGGCAGGTCGATGTACTTGCCGACCAGGGCGATCTCAACCTCGTGCTTGGGGTTGTGGACCGCGTCCAGGAGCTTGTCCCAGCTGGTCCAGTCAACATCCTTGAAGGGCAGGTCGAGGGCGCGGACGATGTAGGAGTCCAGACCCTGGGAGTGCAGGGTCTTCGGGATGTCGTAGATGCTCGGGGCGTCCGGGCAGCCGATGACGGCGTCGATGTCGACGTCGCACATGCGGCCGATCTTGTCGCGCATGGGTTGCGGCACTTCGCGGTCCGAACGGATCACGATCGCCTCGGGCTGGATGCCAATGGAGCGCAGCGCGGCAACGGAGTGCTGCGTCGGCTTGGTCTTCAGTTCCTGCGACGGGCCGATGTAGGGCACGAGGGAGACGTGCAGGAAGAAGACGTTTCCGCGGCCGATGTCCTGGCGGACCTGGCGGGCGGATTCGAGGAACGGCTGGGACTCGATGTCGCCCACGGTGCCGCCGATTTCGGTGATGATCACGTCGGGGGCGTGCTTGCCCTCGGCGGGAAGCCGCATGCGCCGCTTGATTTCATCGGTGATGTGGGGGATGACCTGGACGGTGTCGCCGAGGTATTCGCCGCGGCGTTCCTTGGCGATAACCGTCGAGTAGACCTGGCCGGTCGTGACGTTGGCCGAGCCCTCGAGGTTCTCATCGAGGAAGCGCTCGTAGTGGCCGATGTCGAGGTCCGTTTCGGCGCCGTCGTCCGTTACGAAGACTTCGCCGTGCTGGAAGGGGTTCATCGTGCCCGGATCCACATTCAGATAGGGATCGAGCTTTTGCATTGTTACAGACAAGCCGCGTGCCCGCAGGAGGTGACCGAGGCTCGAAGCCGTCAGTCCCTTACCGAGCGAGGACGCCACACCACCGGTAACGAAGATGTGTTTGGTCGTCTTGGACGAGCCCGGAAACCGGGAATTTACACGGGAATTTGATCGCTGCACCACGGAGTTCGAGCCTATCATCAATTGAGCCTTCCAAGGGTCTGTTCGCGGCAGCCCGCTGTGATTGTCATCCCAGTACAGGCCGCCAGTACTGTCCGGCCGCTGGCAGTCGGAGAACCTGCTCAGGCCTGCTGCGGCAGGAGCCTGGCGTCGTCCAGCAGTTCCTGGGCGTGGGCCTGGGCGGATTCGGAATCCTCCTGGCCGGCGAGCATGCGGGCCAGCTCCCGGACGCGCTCCGCTTCGTCGAGGAGTTGGACGTCACTGGAGGTGAAGCCGGTAGCCGAGGCCCCGTCGGCGCCGCGCACGGAGGTCTTGGTGACCCGGATGTGCTGGTCGGCGAAGGCTGCCACCTGCGGCAGGTGGGTCACCACGAGCACCTGGACGTGCCGGGCGAGCATCGCCAGCCGCCGGCCGATCTCGACGGCGGCGCGGCCGCCCACGCCGGCGTCGACCTCGTCGAAGACGAACGTGGGGACCGGGTCGACGGCAGCCAGCACCACTTCGATAGCGAGCATCACGCGGGACAGTTCACCGCCCGAGGCGCCCTTGCCCAGCGGGCGGGCGGGGGCGCCGGAATGCGGCTGGAGCAGGAAGGAGATCTCGTCCGCGCCGAACGGTCCCGGCTGCCCGCCTGATTCGACGTTGATCATCAGGGTGGCGTCCGCCATCGCCAGGGCCTTGAGTTCCGCGCTGACCCGGGCGGAGAGGTCCTTGGCGGCCTTCTTCCGCAGCTTGCTGATCCCGGCGGCCTGCTTGGCCAGCTCGGCCCCGGCGCGGGCCACCTCGGCGTCCAGCGCCTCGATCCGGGTGGTGTCGTCCTGCAATTCCAGGAATCGTGTCCGGGATTCCTCAGCCCACACCAGCACTTCGTCGATGCTCGGAGCGTACTTGCGCACCAGCTTGGCGAGGGCTGCGCGGCGGTCCTCGATCTCGGCGAGCCGTTCCGGGCCCTCGGTGTCGAGGGCGGCCTGGTAACTTGCGAGTTCGGTGGCGATGTCGTTGAGCAGGAAGCCGACCTCGGCCAGGCGTGCCGCCGCGGACCCGAGTTCCTCGTCATGTTCGGCGACATGCTCCAGGGTGCGCTTGGCGGCGTCGACCAGCGCCGTGGCGTCGTTGCCGTCGCCGAAGTCCTCGGCGATGAGCGCCTGATGCGCGGTGGTGGCCGCGATCCGCAGTTCCTCGACGTTGGCGAGCTTGACGGCCTCCGCCTTGAGCGATTCGTCCTCGCCCGGCTGCGGGTCGACGGCGTCGATCTCGGCCAGGGCAGCTTCCAGGGATTCGGCCTCGCGGAGGCGTTCCCGGGCGGCGCTGCGGAGCTCATCGAGTTCGGCCTGGCTGGACTTCCAGTGGGCGTGGAGCTCCTGGTAGGTCCCGAGTGTCCCGGCGAGGCCCTCCCCCGCAAACTTGTCGAGGGCGCCGCGCTGCGCGACCGGGTTCTTGAGCCTGATCTGCTCTGATTGGCCGTGGACCACCACGAGGGTTTCGCCGATCTCGCTGAGCACGCCCACGGGCGCGGCGCGTCCGCCGAGGTAGGCGCGGCTGCGGCCGTCCGCACCCACTGTGCGGGCGAGCAGCAGCTCTGCGCCGCCGTCGACGTCCTCGATGTCGGCCCCGGCCTCCCGGGCGCGGGCCACGGCCGGGTGCCCGGCGTCGAGCTTCACGGTGGCCTCAGCGGAGGCGCTCTTCGCGCCGCTTCGCACAGCGCCGGCGTCGGACCGTGCGCCGAGCAGCAGCCCGACGGCGGTCACCACCATGGTCTTGCCGGCGCCGGTTTCACCGGTCACGACGCTCAGGCCAGGGCCGAGGGGCAGCGTGGCGTCGGTGATGACGCCGAGATCGCGGATTCTCAGTTCTTCAAGCATGGGTCACTTCGCAGTCGATGGATCAGGGGTCTCGCCGGGACCTGCGTACGGCGGCCCGGCCTGCGGCGGAGTTGGCAGCGGAGGCATCGGCCGGGGCGTGCGGATCACGGGCACCGGCCCGGTATGGATCGCTGCGGCCTGCGGCATGGGTCCGCGCCAGCCCTGGATGGGCAGTTCGAACTTGCGGACCAGGCGGCCGGAGAACGGCGTCTGGTGGGTGCGGGCCAGCCGGACGGGCGTGGCGGAACGGGTGACTTCCACGCGCGCTCCGGGCGGGAGGTCCACCGAGCGCCGGCCGTCGCACCACAGGACGCCCTGGGCGTCGGTCCGGTTCAGGATTTCGACGGCAAGCCGGGACCGGGGTGAGACCACCAGCGGCTTGGCGAAGAGCGCGTGGGCGCTGATCGGCACGATCAGCAGCGCCTCGACCTCAGGCCACACCACCGGGCCGCCGGCGGAGAAAGCGTAGGCCGTGGAGCCGGTGGGGGTTGCCAGGACAACGCCGTCGCAGCCGAAGGAGGTCAGTGGGCGTTCGTCGACTTCGGTGACCACCTCGAGCATCCGTTCCCGGTTGCCCTTTTCGATCGCGGCCTCGTTGAGGGCCCAGGTGTGCCAGATCTTCTGGCCGCGGACCCAGACCTGGACGTCAATGGTCATCCGCTCTTCCACCGTGTACTCGCGGCTCGCGATCCATTCGACGGTCTGGGCGAGGTCGGCCCGCTCACTCTCGGCGAGGAAGCCGACGTGGCCGAGGTTGACGCCGAGCAGCGGCACGTCGACTTCGCGCACCAGTTCCGCCGCGCGGAGGATGGTCCCGTCGCCGCCGAGCACCATCACGAGCTCGACGTCGGGCAGCATCACGTGGTCATGGAGGATCTCGACAGGATGGTCGAGGCGACCGAAGAAGCGGACCATGTCGCCGAGCTCGGATTTCAGCATCACAGGAACGATGCCGGCGTCGTGGAGCCGGGCGCACGCTTCCCAGGCAGCCTTGAGGGACTCCTCACGGCCGGTGTGGGCAAGGATGAGGACACGCCTGCTCATCGGGTTCCGCCTTCTGGTGCTTCTAGTACTTGGGCCAGATCGTTCCGAGTAACGCAGCAACGGCTGCGTCCCGCTCTTCGATCTTAGGCAGGTCTGTTCGGATCCCGCGCTTTATCCACAGGAAGTACTCGACGTTTCCGTCCTGGCCGGGCAACGGGCTGCTGGCGAGGCCCTTCAGTTCCAGCCCCGTATCCATGGCTTCCGCCGCGACTTTGCCCACCGCGAGGCGGCGTTCCCACTCCGAGGTGACAACGCCGGTGCGGCCCAGCCGGTCCTTGCCGATCTCGAACTGCGGCTTGACCATCAGGACCAGGTCGCCGCCGGGCACTGTGCACGCTGCGAGGGGCGCCAGCACAAGGGTGAGGGAAATGAACGAGAGGTCAGCCACCGTCAGCGCCACGGGTCCCCCGATCTCAGCCGGTGTCATGTACCGGACGTTGAGTCCTTCGTGGACGGAGACGCGGGGGTCATTCCGGATCACGGGGACCAGTTGGTCATGGCCGACGTCGACGGCGACCACGTGGTCCGCGCCGCGCCGCAGCAGCACCTCGGTGAAGCCGCCGGTGGAGGCGCCGGCGTCCAGGCAGCGCTTGCCCTGGACCTCGACGGCGGGAAAGGCGTCCAGCGCGCCGGCGAGCTTGTGCCCGGCACGGCTGACGTAGTTGTCCTCATCGGCGGCCGCAACGTCCAGGCTCGTGTCGTCCTGCACCTGGAGGGAGGCTTTGGCGAGCACTTCCCCGTTGGAGCTGACTTTGCCTTCGGCGATAAGGCGTGCGGCATGGGTACGGGACCTCGCCAGCCCGCGGCCGACGAGGGCCTGGTCAAGCCTGCTCATGCGTGGCATCCCTTGGTGACGTGGTGGTTCCGGACTCGTTCAGGGCGGCCAGCAGTTCGTCATGCAGGCCGGCGTAGACGTCCCCGTGCAGGGCAACCGGCAGGCCGGGCAGTTCCTTCAGGCGGTCCAGCAGGGCGGCGACTTCGGGGTCCGTGGAGGGGACATGGCCATCGGCTTCGCCGGGTTCCGCCGCAGGCACCGGCCAGCTGACCTGGGCTTCTCCGCCGTCGGGGTCCGTTTCGGTGATGTGTTTCTGCTCGGTCATGGTCCCCAGTCTAGTGATCCAGCAAGGCTAGTGATCCAGCCATTCGAGCACCGGTGCCAAGGCAGTCGTGGTGTCGGGGTTGGCTGTCCACCAGGCCGAGCAAGCGGCCCGCCAGGAGTCAAGGTCGCCGGGATCGCCGCTGACGCGGACGCTCTGTCCGTGCACGACGGCGGTGGCCGCGCCGCAGCGGTGCTGCCCGGCGTCGAGCTCAATTTCCGGGTAGGGGCGGTAGAGGTCCGTGAGGTCGTTGATGAGGAAGTCGGGCCGTTCCAGGGTGCGGGCGGCCAGGATCGACTCCTTGGTGTCGACGCCGGTCAGGACGGCGACCGTGGCGAAGCCGGCGTTGTTGCCGCCGAGGATGTCGGTGTCCAGTCGGTCGCCGACGACCAGCGGCCGGTCGGCTGCCAGGCGCTTGGCGGCGGCGTGGAACAGCGGCGCTTCCGGCTTGCCGGCGACCAGGGGCTGTTGACCGGTGGCGGCGGCCACGGCCGCGACCAGGGTCCCGTTGCCGGGCGCCATGCCGCGGGCCTGGGGAATGGACATGTCCGTATTGGTGGCCACCCACAGGGCTCCGCCGGCAACAACGTAGGCCGCTTCCGCGAGGTCTTTCCACCCAAGGTCCGGATGGAACCCCTGCACGACGGCGACGGGCTGCTCCGATTCGCTGCGGACGGGCACCATCCCCGCGAGTTCAATCTCCTGGGCGAGGGAGTCCCCGCCGGTAATCAGGACGCGGGCACCGGCCGGCAGCAGGGAAGCCAGCAGCTCCCCTGCCGCCTGCGAGGAGCTGACCACCTGGTGGTCCTCCGCCGGGGCGCCCAGATCGCGCAGGTGCTGCGCCACCTGGGAGGGAGTCCGGGAGGCGTTGTTCGTGACGTAGCCCAGCCCGACGCCGATCCCGGCGAGCCTGCGCAGGGACTCCACAGCGCCCGGTATGGCGTGCGGGCCCGCGTAGACGACGCCGTCGAGATCGGCCAGGAGGGCGTCGAAGGTTGAGATCAGCTCCGCTGCAGCCATTCCTGCTCAGCCCTCGGAGCGTTCCGGCTCGCGGGAGTCGGCGTCGAGGGAATCCACTTCGTGGGAGCCGTCGTCGTGGGAGCCGTGTCCGGTCTCGCCGGAGCCGTCACCGGAGAGTACCTCCGAGCGGTCCAGGGCGTCCTTTTCCACCGAGTCGTCATCGGACTCAGCGTCGTCGGACTCCCAGAAGTCGGGTTCGGCGTCGTCGGACCCTTCATCAACGGCGTTCGCTGAGGTTTCAGTTGATTCCTGGAGACCGGCAACGGCCTCGGCGCTGGCAGCACGCGGTGCGTGCTCCCCGGAAGCCGCGGCGGACCGCTGGGCAGTCTGCTCGGCAAGGAGCCGGCGCTGCTGCGCTTCCTCACGGGCTTCCTCTTCCTCGTCCCAGCCGAGGTCGATGATGTCCGGGTCCTCCTGGACATCAAGGCCGAGGGCGTTCTCGGCGACCGTGGCCTGGCGCTGCCACTTCTCCGCTTCGGCCGTGCGTCCCACCGCGGCCAGCGCCTCGGCGTAGGCACGGAAGAGGCGCGGGCTGTAGGAGAAGGCGCGGTTGATGTCGAGCTGGACGATTTCCAGTTCGGAGACGGCGGCGTCAAGCTGGCCGAGATCTGTCCGGGCGCCGGCCGCCACGATGGCGAGCTCTGCCTTGCCGGGGGCGTCGAGGTCCTTGGCTTCTTCGGAGCGGGCCATTTCCAGGGCGCGGTCGGGCCGGCCGAGTCCACGTTCGCAGTCAGCCATGACCGGCAGGTGCATGTTGGAGCCACTGATCCGCCGGTAGGTGCGGAACTCGCGCAGGGCTTCGCCATAGTGGCCGGCGGCGTAGGCGGTCAGGCCCACGGCTTCACGGACGGCCGCGAGGCGGCCACCGCGGCGGCTGGCCGCGAGGGCGTGCTGGAAGGCAAGCTCCGGCTCGTCGTCGATCAGGCGCCCGGCCATTACGAGGTGGCGGGCCACCCACTCGGCGCTGTTGTCCTCGAGCGTCTTGATCTGGTGCTGCGTGGCGCGGTCAAGTTCCTTGCCCGTGACGTCGTCGTCGATCTGCGGTGAACGCTCGCGGTCGGGACGGTTGGCGCTGCGGAGATCGCGGGCGTTGGGGACGCGGACCGGGCGGTCTTCGGGACGGTCCCGGCCGAACTGGCGGGGACCGGAGTCGCCGCGGTCAAAGCCGTGGGCAGGCCGGTCGTCACGGCTGCCGAAAGGCTTACGATCACGATCGCCACCACCGCTGTACGGCGGCTTGCGATCGCCCGCACCGGCACCAAAGCTGCGGCGCTCCCCGCCACCCTCACGGGGCGCACGGTCACCATATGGCTTACGATCGCCCGCACCGGCACCAAAGCTGCGACGCTCCCCGCCACCTTCACGAGGCGCACGGTCACCATACGGCTTACGATCACGATCGCCACCACCGCTGTACGGCGGCTTACGATCGCCCGCACCGGCACCAAAGCTGCGACGCTCCCCGCCACCTTCACGAGGCGCACGGTCACCATACGGCTTACGATCGCCCGCACCGGCACCAAAGCTGCGACGCTCCCCGCCACCCTCACGAGGCGCACGGTCACCATACGGCTTGCGATCGCCCGCACCGGCACCAAAGCTGCGACGCTCCCCGCCACCTTCACGAGGCGCACGGTCACCATACGGCTTACGATCGCCCGCACCGGCACCAAAGCTGCGGCGCTCCCCGCCACCTTCACGAGGCGCACGGTCACCATACGGCTTACGATCACGATCGCCACCACCGCTGTACGGCGGCTTACGATCGCCCGCACCACTGAAGGGCTTGCGATCGCCTTCTCGTGCCGGACGGTCGCCGAAAGGCTTGCGGTCACGATCGTTGGAGGAAGGCCGCTCTCCCTGGGCCCCCCGGTCATCGCGGGCACGGTACCCGCGGGGGTCGCCGCCGGAATTGTTGGTGCCGCGGAATCCTCCGCCGCCCGAACTGCGTCCGCCGCCAAAGTTGCCGCGGTCGTTGCCGACGCGATTTCCGTCGTTGTGCTCAGCCATGCTGGATTCCTCCTGTTGTGAGCTGACCACTGGCGCAATCGCAGCCGCTCTATTCCGTGTTTCGTTCCTACGCAACCCGAAATCAAGCGCTTCGAAGTCCGTACATCTCATCCAATTCTAAGCGAGTCCCCTGCGCCCGGCTAACGGCAGGGGCTGTTAGGGCCGTCCCGGTGTCAAGCCTCACAAGCCGGCGCCGCTCTGGGTATTTTCGGCCCCGAACTGCGGGAGGGTCCGGGATCTTACGTCACGATCTGCGGGAGGGTTGGACGGTAGACCGCCGGAGCTGAGGGGGTGTGTTTATGTGAAGGGGGGTTAAATGCGGGAGGACCCCCAACTGTGTTGGGGGTCCTCGACCGTTTAATGATGTTCCGGCGGTGACCTACTCTCCCACACCCTCCCGGGTGCAGTACCATCGGCG
>NZ_JBVAYV010000065.1:0-12103 GCF_055412805.1 Pseudarthrobacter kochi | reverse complement strand
GATACCGGAACCCGGACAACTACAAATCGCGTATCCTCTTGAGAAGTGCAGCCCGGATGGCAGCATGAGCAATCATCTCAGCAGACCATTCCCCGGGAACCTTGAAGAGCCAGATTGTGCCAACATTCACTGCGCGCGATGAGAGCTGGGAGAAGACTTGTCTAAACAGAAACAGGAAGCCGAAATGATTGAGGCTTTCGAGGAAGCTCAAGAAAAACTGGTCGTACAGTCAAGTGACTTTTCGCTTTCAGTGGTCAAACAAATGGTTGATAGCGAAACCCTCGACCTAGCTCCGCAATATCAACGTCGCGGCCGATGGTCAATAGAAAAAAAATCACAGCTTATTGAGTCATTTATTATGAACGTACCAGTTCCTCCAATTTATCTAGCTGAAGAAAAGTATGGTATCTATTCGGTCATAGATGGCAAGCAGCGACTAACGGCAATTGTTGACTTTTTATCACAAGAATTTAAACTTCGGGGCTTAGAACGATTTACACAGTTGAACGGACGAAGCTTCGATGAGCTTCCCGACTCGATCAAGCGTGCACTGCAGGTGCGCCCATACCTTCGCTTCATAACGCTGTTGAAGCAAAGTGATCCCGAGTTGAAATACGAAGTGTTCACGCGGCTAAACCGCGGCGGAGAAACATTATCGGATCAAGAGGTCCGGAATGCTGCCTTTCGAGGACCACTCAACGATGCAATCTACAATATGGCAGAAACAGAATTCCTCCGCGATAGACTCAAAATCACCAATGAGCATAGCATTCCATACGCGCGAATGCTTGATGCCGAGTACGTTCTGAGATTTTTTGTTTTCGCCAATCACTGGAAATCATTTAGCGGAAACATAAGTTCGGCAATGGATGAATTCATGCGACAAAACCAATATTCATCTTCTGCAGATATTGCGCGTCTTCGCAGCGATTTCGAACGAGCGCTTCTTGGCTGCAAAGCTATTTGGGGTGACAGAGCGTTTCAACGCCCGGTAGGAAACGGGTCCTGGCGGGAGCAGACCATCGCTGGCATATTTGATGCTCAAATGGTGGCCGTGCACAACTTAAATGATTCAGGAATCAAGCGCCTCTCATCTCAACGAGTCAAGATTCAAGAGGCAACGCACTCACTGTTCGTTGGTTTCCCTCAATCCGCTTCTGATGCGGCCCTGTTTGAGGATTCCGTTAGAACGGCGACGAACACACCGAGCAAGGTCAGATTTCGCATCTCAAGGATGTCTAGCTTTCTCGAAACTTTTCTTCCATGAACCGGTCCCCTACCCGGCAACAATTTATTGATCGAATTAACGCAATCGATCAAGCGATTGAACAACAGATTAATCTATCTACCCAGCTGCCAATTTTAAATATCGCCGTGACGCCATCGGGCGTTATCTGCAATGGACTCATGGTGGTTGCCTACGCCACATTTGAAGACTTTATCAGCGCTCGGTCTACTGAACTAATCAGCACAATTAATCCCCAGCAGGTTTCGCTTGCGGACCTTCCCAAACGGCTACGCAGAGAGATGTCCGTGGGGGCCTTCACAAATTTTGCAAGCAAGCTTCGTTATCTCTCAAAGACTACCGAGGAGGACATGCTCGTTGATAGAGTTGCCATAGAATCCCATGTCTTAGGAACTCAGACGTCGCCAGCATATATGTTCTCCGCCTATACTTTCTCTCCAGCGGGGACCAACTTAAATGTGACCGACATAAGCAACTTTCTTCGAACTGTATGTGTGGCAGATGCATGGAATGCTATATCTGACTTGAGTCAACGGATGGGATTTGGAGTTCCCGGACTCCAAGAGGCCATCAAACGTGACGGAGAACTCCGAAACAAGGCGGCACACGATCCGAGTTTTTCAATGACACTTCCAGATTTGCGAAACACCCTGCAACGCTTGCGTGCAGTTGCTGCCGCATTTGAAACAGTTTTCAATTCAGCTCTAGCCCACGTCGAAAATGAGTCTTGTGCCGAGAAATGCAAGAATGGCTACCTGGCAACGCGAACTAAGATTCTACGCATAGAGGAGCGTCGAGGTGGCTTCGGCATTTATCTGGAGGGATCTGATCGGGCCAAGAAGCGGTGCAGCTCTGTGGGCGAAGCACTGACAGAGGCACGCATTCTGTTGTCAGGTCGACAGGGGGTCGTTATGTTGCACGACAAACAAGGCCGGCCAGTTGATTGGAACCTCTAGAACATTATCGAGTCGGCGACCGGCGTTAGGCAGCCGCTCCGCTCACTCCTCTGTTGCCAACATCGATGTCACGGTTAACCACGATATCGGGCCCCGATTCCGCGGGTGATGAGTGTCCGAACCACTACGTTCATCACTCCCAGCGTAATGGCGTGTTGTCCAGATGGGATAGCAGGTAGGCACAGATGATGCGCCGATCACCGGGTCCACGAGGTGGGACACCAGATCGTGGACCTGGCCCGGCGCTGGCGAAGGCACCGAGGTCGATGAACGACACCGGCTTGGTCTCAACCACGATCGCGATCAGAACAACGATGTCGGTGATGACCACTTTCGCCACCGGGATATGGAACTCCTGGCTCAGCCAGCAATAGACCACTTCGAGCAGTACAGAGTCGTGGCCCATCGCAAACGTCGGACGGCGTCGATTGTCTGGGTGCTTCGATGGTTTCCTCGGTATGCGTGGCGAAGGAGGCGAACTCCAGAATCGAGTGCATGCAAAAGGGCGCGCCCCGCCAAGGCCGGACGCGCCCTGCTTGGGCTCTGACCCGCAGAGCCTTCGCATCTCCTACTTCAGTCGACGAGCACCGGCTCCTTGGCATTCTCCGAAGACTCAACAACGGGCAAAACGTTCCCCGGGCGGCGGTGCAGCCAGTTCGCCACCGCCAGAAGCGCCACGAGTGCGAACGTGCTCACGAGCTGGGGGCGGGAATCCTGGCCGATGCAGCCCACCGTGAAAATCGTCGCGAGGATGAGGAGACCCATGCCCGTGAGCCACGGGAATTCGGGCATCCGCAGGTGAAGCTCCGTTCCTTGGCGGTCGGCGCGAAGCCACACCGCGAGTTGGGCCAGCAGCGCGGACGTCCACACCAGCAGCCACGTCGAGCCCATAATGTTTTACTGCACGTAGCACCTGCCCAGAATTGTCTCCGCAGAATGCGATAAAGGTGAGCCGTAGATTCGACAGTACACGCACTCCAACTGGTGGGCCGCTGCAAGCCTAAGCCGCAGTGCCAAACGTGCCTCGACGGCCGTGGATATTCGACCCGAGTCCCCGTTTACGAAACAGTCACGCCTCCGGCACATCTCCGCTTAGTGTTGGTGCAGCAGATCACGAAACCGTTTACGTAAACCGTTTACGTAACACGGTCCGGACCGCACCAGGCAGGAGGAACAGTGGTCACCATCCGCGATGTCGCGAAGCACGCCGGCGTCTCCCCGGCCACCGTTTCCCGTGTTGTCAACGGGCTGGTGGGCTACTCGGACGAGACCCGGGAACGCGTCGAAACCGCGGTCAAGAGCCTCAGCTACGAAACGGACTACCTCGCCCGGGGCCTCAAGACCCGGCAGACCTCCGTGATCGGGCTCCTCGCCCCGATGGTTTCCGATGCCCTGGCCTCCCAGGTCATGCAGGGCGTGGAGGAGGAAGCCCAGGAACGCGGGTACGCCGTGATGCTCGGCCGCACCGGCGCCAAATCCGCCTTCATCGCCGGCTACCTCCGCACGCTGCGCACCTACCGGGCCGCCGGCGTTATCCTCATCTCCGCGGTGATCACGCCGGAGACCAGGCAGCTGCTGGGGCCCAACGTCCCCATCATCTCCGTCGCCATCAGCGACAAGTCGGGCTCCCCCAGCGTGGCGATCGACGACGAGCAGGCAGCCTACGATGCGACCCGTCACCTGCTGCGGCTCGGCCACCGGCGGATCGGGCTGCTGACCGGCGACCCGTCGTCGGTCCACGTCGCCCAGCCCCGGAAGCGCGGCTACCTCCGCGCCATGACGGAAGCCAACTGCACCCCGGTCACCGCGACCGGCAGCTTCTTCTACGCAAGCGGCGCGCCCGGCGTCGACGACCTCCTGCAGCAGGACCCCGGGCTCACCGCGGTCTTCGCGATGAGCGACGAGATGGGCGCCGCCGTCGTCAATGAACTGCAGCGCCGCGGACTCCGGGTGCCGGAGGACATCTCCGTCCTGGGCTTCGACGGCACCTCCACGTCCCTGCACGTGAACCCGCCGCTGAGCACCATGGCCCAGCCACTCGAGGACATGGGGCGGATGGCCGTGAAAAAGCTGCTCCGCTCCCGCGACCTGGGGCCAAAAATCATGCCGCACCGGCTGATCGAGCGCGGCTCCACCGCCCCGCCGAATCTTGCCCCACCCGGTTCAGCCCCGCCCGGCCCCCAAGAACCCGCCAGCTAACCCCAACAGACCACCACTCCACCGGCGGCAGCCGGCACTCCCCCGTGCCACAAACCGGCCAGCCGCCGCAGTTCCGCCTGCACCAAACCACCCGCACCACCCACCTCGCACCACCCCAGATCACAAGGAGCAACACATGAGGCAGCGCCGCCGCACCTGGCAGAATCTTCTCGCCACCACCGCATCCCTGACCGTCGCCGCCGTCGCCCTCACCGGCTGCGGCGGGACCGCCACGGACGCGAAGAGCACCCCGAAGGCCGCCGCCGCGACCTTCGAGGGCAAGGGCCCCATCAACTACGTCTCCAACCGCGACGCCTCCGGTGCCGCGAATAAGAGCATCGAGGAATGGAACGCCGCCCACCCGGAGGAGAAGGTCACGTTCATCGAACTGCCGGACTCCGCGGACCAGCAGCGCCAGCAGCTCATCCAGAACGCACAGATCAAGTCGGACACCTTCAGCGTGCTGAACCTGGACGTCGTCTGGACCTCCGAGTTCGCCGCGAACAAGTGGATCCTGCCGCTGCCCGCGGACGCCGTCCCCACGGACAAGATGATCCCCGCCACGGTCAACGCCGCGACGTACCGGGACTCCCTGGTCGGCGCCCCGTACTACACCGACGGCGCGCTGTTCTACTTCCGCTCCGACCTGCTCAAGGCCGCCGGCATCGCCGCCCCGCCGAAGACCTGGGATGAGATGAAGACCGCCTGCAAGGCGATCCTGGCGCTCCCGGAAGCGGCCGGCATGTCCTGCTACACCGGCCAGTTCGACAAGAACGAGGCCCTCACGGTCAATTTCTCCGAGGCCGTGGCCTCCGCCGGCGGCTCGATCGTCGACGCCGACGGCAAGCCCACCGTCAACACCCCCGAGGCCAAGGAGGGCCTGAACCTGCTGGTGAACGGCTTCAAGGACGGAATGTTCCCCTCCGACGCCATCACCTACCTCGAGGAGCAGGGCCGCCGCGCGTTCCAGGAGGGCAAGCTCGTCTTTATGCGCAACTGGCCCTTCCTGCACGCCTCCCTGAGCGCCACCGACGGCTCCAGCCAGGTGGCCGGCAAGTTCGACATCACCTCCATCCCCGGCACTGACGGCCCCGGCGTTTCCACCCTGGGTGGCCGCAGCCTCGCCATCTCCCCGTTCACCCCGAACAAGGCCACGGCACTGGAGTTCGTCAAGTTCTTCACCAGCGAGGAGCAGGCCCAGAAGCGCCTGGCACTGTCCTCCCGCGCCCCGGTTTACGCCTCCCTGTTCGAGGACCCGGCCGTCGTCGCCAAGCGCCCGTTCTTCCCCACCCTGCTGACCTCGCTGAACAACGCCCAGCCGCGCCCCAAGGTGGTCCAGTACGGCGCCACCACCAAGGCGATCCAGGAAGAGGCCTACGCGGCCATCACCGGAGCCAAGGACACGGACACGGCCCTGAACGACATGCAGGCCAAGCTCACCGAGCTGACCAAATAATCCAGCAGTAACCCAGCAGTCCAGACCACATGCCTGGCCGGCCGGTTCACCCCGGCCGGCCAGGCACGCTGCAACTCCAGTTAGGTACCAAAGCATGACGACGACGACCGCCCCGCCCGCCGGCGCGCAGACCGGCACGCCCCAACCGGGCAGCCCGCGCAAACGCGGCAACCGCTCCCCCGGTGAAGGCCGCATGGCCGCGATGCTGCTCTCCCCCACCCTCCTGGTGCTGGCCCTGGTGATCGTGTACCCGCTGCTCTCCGCGGTGCACCAGTCCCTGTTCCGCGCCGAATCCGGGCTGGACGCGGACGGCTTCGTCTCCGATGTCGAGTCCTTCGTGGGCCTGGCCAACTACGCCGACCTCTTCGTCGGCGAATCCGGCCGGCGCTTCCTCAACGCCTTCGCCAACACCACCTTCTTCACCGTCACCACTGTGTTCCTCGAGACCGTCCTGGGCCTCTGCCTGGCCCTGGCCATGAACCGCGCCTTCCGCGGCCGGTCCTTCCTGCGCGCCAGCATCCTGGTCCCGTGGGCCGTGCCCACCGCCGTCTCCGGCCTGCTGTGGCGCTGGATCTTCCAGTCCGACGGCATCGCCAACACCCTGCTCGGCAGCGAAATCCTCTGGACCGCCGAAGGCAACGCCTCCAAGCTCGCCGTCATCATCGCCGAGGTCTGGAAGACCGCCCCGTTCATCGGCCTGCTGGTCCTCGCCGGTATGCAGGTCATCCCCGGCGAGGTCTACGAAGCCGCCCGGATCGACGGCGCCGGCTGGTGGCGCCAGCTCGGCTCCATCACCCTCCCGCTGGTCAAGCCCACCCTGCTGGTCGCCGTGCTGTTCCGCATGCTCGACGCGCTGCGCATGTTCGATCTGCCCTTCGTGCTGATCGGCCCGGGCAAGGAGTCCGTGGAAACCCTCTCGATGCTCGCCTGGGACGAATCCAACCAGCTGCGCTACGGCTCCGCCTCCGCGTTCGCCGTCATGCTCTTCCTGTACGTCGCGGTCGTCGCGATCGTCTTCGTGAAGGTCCTCGGCGCCGACGTCACCGGCGCCAAGGAACTGAAGCTGCTGTCGAAGAAAACCGCCCGGAAGAACCGCCTCACGGCAAACCAGACTCCGGCGACCGCTGAACAAGCGAACCCTGACCAGAAGAAGGACGAGGCCACTCGATGACCATCTCCGATCTCCGCAACGCCGCGACCGACTCCGGCGCCGCCGCCGGCTCCTCGAACGGCACAGCGCCGCCGTCGAACCGGCCCAAAGCCAAGCGCACCTGGCGCTCCTACAGCGTCTACGCCGGCCTGGCGCTGATCTTCGCCTACTGTCTGGCCCCGTTCTACTGGATGCTGGTCTCCAGCCTCCGCCGCACCGCGGACATCTTCGACAACACCCTGCTTCCGGCCCCGTTCTCGCTGGAGAACTACACCAAGGTGTTCGACGGCTCCACCATGTTCGGCCAGGCACTGCTCAACTCCCTGATCGTCGCCGGCACCACCACCACGTTCGCGCTGGTCCTGGGCGTGTTCGCCGCCTACGCCATCTCCCGGCTTAACTTCCGCTTCAAGTCGGTGATCCTCGGCGTCATCATCGCGACGTCGATGTTCCCCGGCATCTCCGTCGTGGTGCCGCTGCTGCGGCTCTTCACGGACATCGGCTGGATCAACACCTACCAGGCCATGATCGTGCCCAACCTGTCCTTCGCGATCCCACTGGCGGTCTGGAACCTCACCACGTTTATGAAGGCCCTGCCATTCGACCTCGAGGAAGCCGCCATGATCGACGGCTGCACCAAGTGGCAGGCGTTCCGCCGGGTCCTGCTGCCGCTCGCCGCGCCTGGCGTCTTCACCACCGCGATCCTGACGTTCATCCACAGCTGGAACGAGTTCATCATCGCGCTGTCGATGATCAACGGCCCGAAGATCCAGACCGCCACGGTCGCGATCTCCAAGTTCACCGGCGCCACCGAGTTCCAGGCGCCCTTCGGCGAGCAGATGGCCGCGGGCGTGATCGTCACCGTACCGCTCGTGATCATGGTGCTGATCTTCCAGCGGCGGATCGTCGAGGGCCTCACCGCGGGCGCCAGCAAATGAGCCCTGTCAAGGACACCAGCTTCACGCCCGACGTGAACTGGTGGCAGTCCGCCGTCATCTACCAGGTCTACCCGCGCTCCTTCGCCGACGGCGACGGCGACGGCGTGGGCGACCTCGCCGGGCTCACCGCCCGGCTGCCCTACATCGCATCGCTCGGCGTCGACGGCATCTGGATGACCCCGTTCCAGCCCTCCCCGCAGGTGGACCAGGGCTACGACGTGTCCGACTACTGCGGCGTGGACCCGCTGTTCGGCACCATGGAACAGTTCGATATGTTGCTGGCTAAGGCGCACGCGCTGGGCCTGCGGGTCCTGCTCGACGTCGTCCCCAACCACTGCTCCTCGGAGCACCCGCTGTTCCAGGCTGCTTTGGCTTCCGGTCCGGGCTCGCCGGAACGGGACATGTTCCACTTTGTTGCAGGGCGCGACGCGAACACGCCGCCGAACAACTGGCAGAGCGTCTTCGGCGGCCGTGCGTGGAGCCGCGCCACCCCGAGCTCGGCGACGGACACGGACTGGTACCTGCACCTCTTCTCCCCCGAACAGCCCGACTGGAACTGGCGCAACCCGGCCGTCGGCGACTACTTCGACGGTGTGCTGCGCTTCTGGTTCGACAAGGGCGTGGACGGCCTCCGGATCGACGTCGCGCATGCCCTGTTCAAGGCCGACGGCCTGCCGGACTCGCCCTCCACCGAGGCTGTGGTGGACGGGCTGCGCTCCAACCCGCGGGTCTCGGACCAGGAGGAAGTCCATGAGGTTTACCGCCGCTGGCGCACCCTAGCCGAGAAGTACGAGCCGCACCGCCTGCTGGTGGGCGAGGTCAACCTGGAGCCGGCCCGCGCGGCCCGCTACACCCGGGCCGATGAAATGCAGCAGGCGTTCGCGTTCGCGTTCGTGAAACTCGGCTGGGACCCGGAAGCCTGGGCCGCCGTCGGCAACGACCTCGAAGCGGCGCGCCTACTCCACGGAGCCACCCCGACGTGGGCGCTGGAGAACCACGACATCGTCCGGTCCGTCACCCGGTTTGGCGGCGGCGAGCTCGGTGCCGTCCGGGCCCGCGCCGCGCTGGTGGCCCTGCTGGGGCTGCCCGGCCCGGCGTACATCTACCAGGGCCAGGAGCTCGGGCTGCCCGAGGTCGACGTGCCGGTGGAGGCCCGGGTGGATCCGATGTGGGCCCGCGGCGGTGTCTGCCGCGACGGCGCCCGCGTGCCGCTGCCGTGGACCCAGGACGCGGCGTTGAGCCATGGCTTCTCCCTTGCCGACCCTGCTCCAGAGCCGTGGCTGCCCCAGCCCGCGGACTGGGGCATGCACGCGATCGAACGCCAGCAGCAGGACCCAGAGTCGTCGCTGGCGCTGGTCACCAAGGCGCTGGAGCTGCGCCGCCAGCTATGGGCACAAGGCGCCTTCACCGCGGACGACGGCGGCATCTGGCGGGTCGAGGCCGGGAACCTGCTGGTCTGCGAACGCAACGAGCACTTCCTGGTCGCCGTCGCGATGGGCGACGACTCCGTCCAGGTCCCCTCGGGAACCGTGCTGCTCAGCGCGGCGCCGCTCGTCGAGGACGGCTGGCTGCAGCCGAACAACGCAGTCTGGATTTCGAAAGGCTGAAGTGTTGCGGGGCTGACGAAACCGACTGCGTGCGCTGGCCCCTCCTCGAAGCCGGGTCAGCTCGCGGCTCTTTCCTCAGTAGGTGAACCGTGCTTCACTAGTTACATACGGAGGGGAGTATCCCCACATCCGGCCCGTCGTCAATACGAGAGTCCCAGCGCTCTCCGGCGGGCTGGGCCGATTATCTCGGCCGGGAGAGACCTCCAGTTGGTTTACTAACTGACTGGAAGCAGGTTCTCATGAACGTTCCCCTCGTCGCCAACCGCACCGCATCATTCCAGTGCCCGGGCCCGTCACGACGACAACGAGCCATGATCATTGTTCTTGCCGGCATTGACGGTGCAGGCAAATCCACGGCCGGGAGGCTGCTGGCCCGACGGCTCGTTGAGTCCGGGCGCCCTGCGATCGTCACGATGAACCCCTGCGGGCGAAGCAGAATGATCGCATGGTGTAATCGTCTGGGCCTCCAGCTTCCGACCGGCGTGCTGGACGCAGTAGAAACGAGCATCCGCTGCGGCAACGTCCTGGTTTCCCATCTGCGTGCCAGGTATTTCTCCGGATTCGTGCTCATGGACCGGTACCTCTACTGCCAGCTGGCGCTCAAGAGCGTTAAAGGCCTGAGCCCGGGACGAGTACTGCCGTGGCTGCTGCGGCTCCTGCCCACCCCGGACATCGTGTTCTACTTCGATGTGCCGGCTGATACTGCCCACACCAGAATCATCAAGCGAGCCACCGACGCCGAGGACCTCGAGGATCTCAAGGCCTTCGATGAGGGCTACCGGGAGCTCGTCCACTTCCCCTCCTTTGTCATAACCGACGCCAGGTCTTCCCCAGAGAGGATCGTTGAGGACATCTGGCAGGAGCTCGCCTTGCTTGGACGGGTGCCTCAGTTCCGAGGTTAATGCGCGACTGACGCAGCCGTGGCAAAGTTGCCGGCATGCCAGCATTCGATCAGTCCGATGACCTTCAGGGCGCGACCTTCACCGACGTGAACCTACGCGGCGCCCGGTTCGTCCGGTCGGACCTGTCCGGCGCGATGATGCGTGCGGTCGACGCGGCAGGGGCGGATATCGATGCGCCGTGGCTGGTCGACAGCGGAAATGTCCTGCACGTCAACGGCGTCGACGTCGTGCCCTTCGTGGACCGCTACGTCATCCGCCACCTGGAGGCGATCGAGGCAGGGCTCGGCCCTCAAAGCTGACGGAATCGGCCGCGCTGGTGAAGTGGTGCAGTGGTGGGGTCCGCACGGCTTCGTCATCCCGGCAGTAGAGGCGCCGTCGACCGTCCGGGCTGCGGCTTAGGCTGGTCACATGCCTCCGACTCCGTCACCAGCCCCAATCGAGGTGTTCGTGCACACCGGCCCCGCCGAGTGGTGGCAGATTCTTGCCGCTCTAGGGCCGCTGGCGGTGCTCCTCGGTGCCCTGCTCGCGGGCGTCATCGGCTGGCGGACCCTGAGGCAGAAAACCGAAGCGGACAACCGCGGGGAATGGTGGAAGCGGACCCAGTGGGCGTTGGACGAGGTCTACTCGGGGGACAAGAAGCGCGGCACAATCGGGCTGAAAGTCCTCAAAGTCCTGAGTGAAAGCGAATTGGCCGGCGACGGAGAGCTCGCCGTCCTGGAAGCCGCATCGGAGCGGCCGCTCGACCGGGGGGCCCAGGCCCGCACAGCCCGGGCAACGGCCGAAGCAGAAGAAGTCTTCGACGACGACCGCGCCATGCAGATTGCAGCAGCCCAGCTTCGGGAAGTCACGGACAGCCGGTTGGGCAAGGTGACCTCCGAGTGGGTAAAGGCCCTCGCCCAAGAACAGCCCCCCAGCCACACCACCTGAGTGCTGCAGGCCGGGCGCGCCGACGAACTGTTCACCCGCGGGTCCAGTCCCCCGCACACGGCAGTCCATCTCGCCTCCGTAGGGTTGTCGAGTCCCCGGCGCAGCGCCGGCCACCGTCACCCAGGAGGAACCATCACCATGCGCACCATCCTGACTGCCGCGGCCACCGCCGCGCTTATCGCCTCTTTGGCGGGCCCCGCCGTCGCCGCTTCACACGCCGAAGCCGGCTCGGCGCCGTCGTCGAACGCCGCCGGAACGGCTGCCGAAAAGGCAACAACCAGCATCAAGACCAACGAGAGGAACGGTTCCTTCGACCTCCAGTCCCACCGGGGAGGCCGCGGCGAGTGGACCGAGGAATCCCTGGCCGCCTTCGCCAACTCGCTGAAGCTGGGCGTGACCACCCTGGAACTGGACACCCACCTGACCTCCGACGGCAAGACCATCGTCTGGCACGACGACACCATCCAGGCCGACAAGTGCGTGGACACCGCGCCGGCCACGCCGGTCGACTCCGCCTTCCCGTATGTCGGCGACCGGGTGGCCGAGCTGTCCCTCGCCCAGATCAAGACCCTGGACTGCGGCTTCATCCAGTTGAAGGGGTACCCGGAGCTGGACGTGATCGAGGGCAACCGGATCGCTGAGCTCAAGGATGTGTTCCAGCTGGTCCGCGACGCCGACGCCAAGAAGGTCCGATTCAACATCGAGACCAAGGTGGAGGACGG
>NZ_JBVAYV010000064.1:0-12204 GCF_055412805.1 Pseudarthrobacter kochi | reverse complement strand
GGAACACCACCGGCAGCAAGGCCGGGAACCCCGTCATGCCCACCGACCGAACCCAGACCTAGATCAGAACGACCCCGCCCCATCAAACACAACCGGTGGATCGAGGCTAAGAGGCCTAAGACGACAGAAACGACGATCTCGGGCCGTTTCCAGAAGTTTGACCAGGTGATCTTGTTATCCGGATCATCACCCCGAGGCCGGGCACTCCCTTTCGCATCGTCGCTCATATGCGGAGTATCCGCCCCGGCATGGGAAGCGTCAACGCGTCGCGCATACCTCCACCCCCGAGAATGTGGGCATAGGGCCGAACCGGTCGAAGTGGAAGTGAGAGGCGCGGCCAGCCGGGAACGTGTCTAGACTGGCGCCATGAGGTCGAAGTGGGGAATCTTCCGCTCTGCGGTCGTGCTGATGGTTGCCGGCCTGCAGCTGGCCGCTTGCGCCAGGGCCGACGTCGTTTGCCCTGCGGTCGGGTGGGTCAGCACAGTCACTGTGCGGCTCGAAGGCGACATCACCGCCGTCGACCACGTCGAACTGTGCACCACGACCGGCTGCTCCGTCCCTGAGGTGGCCTCGCCCCAGCCCGCGTCACCGAAATCAGCGGTTCCCAGCTCACCGGACGGCCCTTCACCGTCGGTGGCGCCTTTCGTCGCCGCCCAGACGGCAGCCAATTCCTGGGTTTTCACCGTCCAGGGCCAACTGCCCGGCGAAGTGACAACCCGCGTGCTCGCCCAAGACGGCACCCTGCTCGCCCGGCAGCAATCCCGGCTGGAGTGGACCAGGGTTGGCGGCTCGGAACAATGCGGCGGTCCCATGACAACACCGCCCATCACCCTCCAGCTCCCGGGCCAGTAACCGCGGGAACCCACCGACGAAAGGACCAGCCATGACCTTCTTCCAGGACTTCCCGGTGCCGCACCCGCCCCCGCGCGGGCGGGCAGTGAGGTACGTCCCGCCCGTCTGGGCCGGCGCCCCGCCGTACGAGCTTCCGGCCGTCGTCCATATCGGTCAGTTCCTGCACCGGAGCCCGACGATGGTGATGGCCGTCAAGAGCACCGATGTCTTTTCAACGGGCTGTTCGTTCGATGTGTCCTGGACCATCCGCCGGGGTGACCAGACCGATGAGGAGTGGGCGGAACTCAACGACGTGTTTTTCCGGCCCGGACCCGGCCCCCGCAGGGGCTCCGGCGCAGCGTCGATGCTCCTGTTCGGCGTGGCTTTCCCGGACGGTTCAAAGTCCAGCACCGGCGCGCACCCGCACGGACACTTCGAGGGCACCGACGAGCCTGCCCCGCCGGTCCTCCTGATGAGAAACGGAGGCGGGAGCGGAGGCGACGACGAGCTCTCCGGCTCCGGCGCACTCTGGCTCTGGCCGCTGCCGCCGGCGGGCAAACTCCAGCTCGTCGCAGGGTGGAAAGACTTCGGCCTGGAAGAGTGCTCCATTTTCCTGGATGGTTCCCTGCTACGCGACGCCGCCTCCGGAGTGCAGAAATTCTGGTGACCTGCGGATTGCCCGCGGCCCCGGGCCTATGATCGGGGCCATGGGACCGCCCGGAATTTCCCGACGAAGCCTGCTGGGGCTCGGCGCCGTGGCAGCGGTGTCGATCGCGGGATGCACCGGCGGGGCCACATCCAGCCCCACCCCACCCGTAGCCATGCGCACCGGCAGCTTCACGTCACGGTTCCGCCCGCAGGAACCCACCGGCTGGTCCCTCGCCGTACCGGGCACGCCCGACGGCGGCACATCCGTCTCCCTGCCCGTGGCCCTCTTCCTGCACGGAACAAACTCGGACCACCGCATGGTCTTTGACGACCTGGGCGCTGAACAGGTGCTGGCACAGCATGTGGCGCGCGGCGCCACGCCCTTCGCTATTGCGGCTGTGGACGGAGGCGAAACCTGGTGGCACCACCGCGCGTCAGGCTCAGACACGCAGTCCATGGTGGTGCAGGAATTCCTCCCCTTGCTGGCCGGCCAGGGGCTCGACGCCGGCAGGGTGGCAGTCTTCGGCCTGTCGATGGGCGGCTTCGGCGCCCTGCTCCTCGCCGCCCAGCACCGCCTGCCCGGTCTCCGCGCCGTGGCCGCCATGAGCCCCGCTGTCTGGAGCCGGTACGACGCAGGCCGGTCCGACAACTTTGACAGCGCCGCGGACTTTGCCGCCAACGACATCTTTGCCCTGCGGGCGGAGCTGGAGACACTGCCGAAGAGAATTGACTGTGGAACGTCCGACAACCTGCTCTTCAGCGTGCAGGACTACGTGAAGGACCTGCCTGGGGAACATTCGGGAGGATTCCAGGACGGCGGCCACGACAGCAATTACTGGCGCTCCATCCTCCCGGATGTCCTCTCGTTCCTGGGCCGGAACCTGGCCTAGACCTGGACGGCCGGGCCCAAACCTGACGCCGGCCCTGGCATGTTCACTGCGGGGCGAGTGCGCCGTAGAAGTAGGACGCCGTGACGCCTCCGCCCATAAGGAAGTCGCTGCCGGTGATGAACCCGCCGTCCGGGCCCATAAGGAGCGCGCCCACGGTGCCGACCTCGTCGGGAGTGCCACCCCGACCCGCCGGGGACAACTCGATCATGCGCCGGTACCCCTCCCCGCGGGGGCCGGAGAGCTCATCCCCGGCGAGCGGGGTGAAGATGATGCCGGGGCTGATTGTGTTGATCCGCGCGCCCCGCTTTCCCCAGCGAACGGCCTCGGCCATCACGCGGAGCGAATTGCCGCGCTTGGCCAGCTGGTAGGCGCGGAGGGAGTCCGTGACCCGGTCGGGCTGCAGCATCGGAAGTGCCAGGATCTCGTCGGCCGGCGTCGTTGCAAGGGCCCTATTTTCCTCGGGGCTCAGGGCAGCCAGGCGGTGCCCCGACTGCGACGCGATGACGACGCCGGCACCGCCAGGGGCGATGACGTTCCCGAATTCCTCCAGCAGCACGGCGGTCCCGTATAGGTCCACGGCCAGGATGGTCGCCGGCGAGGCTTGGCTGGGCGAGACACCTGCGGCGTGGATGACGCCCGTGACGTCGCCCAATGCCGCGGCTGCGTCGACCAGGGCGTGGATGGACTGCCGCGGTGGAGGAAGCAGACGACGCCGACATCCGGCAGTTGTTCGACACCAACGTGTTCGGCGCCGTCGACATGATCAAAGCAGTCCTCCCGGGCATGCGCGCGAACAGGGCAGGTTCCATCCTGAACATCTCTTCCATCGGGGCACGCATCACCCCGGCCGGATCCGGATACTACTCGGCCACCAAGTCGGCCTTGGAGGGCCTCTCCGGGTCCCTACGCAAGGAACTGCAGCCGCTCGGCATTAACGTCACCGTCATCGAGCCCGGCGCGTTCCGGACCGACTTCGCCGGCCGCTCCCTCACCCAGTCCGCGACGCCGAGAGAGGACTACGCTGAGACGGCCGGGAAACGGCGCAAGGAGCACGACACGGTCCACGGCACGCAGCCAGGCGACCCGGCAAAGGCCGCGGAAGCGATCCTGAAAATCGTCGACAGCCCGAACCCGCCGTCGCTGCTGGTGCTGGGCCAGGACGCTTTTGACGCCTTTGACCGGACACGGTGCGCCTCGCGGTGGTGGTCCAGCGGATGATCGAGGCCGAGTCGGCCGGGGTGATGTTCACCGCCAATCCTGCCAACGGGCGCCGCGACCAGCTCTTGATCAGTGCCGCGTGGGGCCTGGGCGAGTCGGTGCTTAGCGGAACTGTCACCACCGATGACGTCGTCGTCGAAGCGGGGACGGGCCGTGTGCTGTCGCGCCGGACCGCGGACAAGGACATCATGACTGTCTATGCGGACCACGGCACGCGGGAGCAGCCGGTGCCCAAGGACCGCCGTCGTCAGCCCGTCCTGGATGACCAGGCTGTGGCCAGGCTGGCCGGCTATGGAACACGGATCGCGGCTCATTTCGGGGTGCCGCAGGACATCGAGTGGGCCCGGGCCGGTGGGGAGTTCTCCATCCTGCAATCGCGGCCTGCCACTGCACTGCCTGAACCGGCGGCTGACACCCCGGATGCTTGGCCGGTGCCCTACCCGAAGGGACTCTACTTCCGGGCGAGCATCGTGGAACAGATGCCCGATCCGCTCTCGCCGTTGTTCGCCGACCTCATTGACGGCTCGGTGTCCCGGTCGCTGCGGGCGTTGCTGTCCGAGGCCGTCGGCATCCCGCGGCGGAGGTCAGACTCTTCGCGGGCGCGGGCCACGGAGTGATGGCAACGCGGTCCGCGGAGTACATCGAAACCGTGCGGGAATTCCTGCGCAGACCCTGACCCGGACCGCACCTTGAACCAAAATATGGTCGGCGCTAGAGTCGGGGCCCAACGTCGAAGAGGGTGTGCATGGAGAAACCAACGGTGTCGTCGGAGGCCATTGATCCCGGACCTTTCTTCCACGGCACGAAGGCTGACCTGAAGCCGGGGGAGGATGACCCCAATCTGACGGACAAGAAGTTCCCGGGCAACCCAACGAGGTCCTACCGCACCGAAGCGCCGCTGCGAGTAGTTGACGAGGTCTTAGGTTGGCAGCCGCACTCCCCCGAGGTGATTCAGAACATGCGGAACCACCTTGAAGGACTTAAGCGGCTTGGCATCGAGGCCATCAACTGAATTCCGGCGCTGCGTCAGTCAAAGATCTTCCTGGAGCCCAACGACGACGTCGCAGTCGACGGCCAAGGGTGCCTGTCATCCTGATGGGACCTTGGCCTCTGGGAGCGCGGTACGGGAATTGACGCGTTTGTCATCGAGCCCGGGCACACGCCGATCGTGTTCGCCGGATGTGAGTTTGTGGCCTTCACCCCAACCGAGGAGGCGAAGCAGCAAAGCGCGGTGATGATGCCCAACATCATGAAGTTCGCCGAAGAGCAAGGAATCGAACTGCCAGGGCAGCAGACATAGGTCCCAGGCGGAAGTAGACGTAGTCCCGCCCGTACTATTCCGCGCCCGGCAGCGCCCGCCGCTGCGGCCACAGGGTCACCGACTCCAGTGCGGAGAGCGCCCGCGCCATGGCCTGGGCCTCCGCCGTGAACAGGTGCCCGTGGACCCTCTGGCTGCACAGCCGCAGCGCCTGGCCGCGGTCCAGGCCGAACCAGTCCATCACGGTGTCGATGCCGTGCGGGCTGAGCCGCCAGGTTTTGTCCGCGTCCTTGACGATCGCGTCCTCGACCGAGATGGCTTCCCGGCGGGAATCGTGGCCGTCGATGATGTCCAGGATGGCCGGGACTTTCCCGGCGTCGTACCCTGCGTCGGCGAGGATCCCGGCGGCGAGCCGGGCGCCTTCCTTCTCGTGCAGCAGCACCAGATCCGGCCGGCCGCCGCCGGGCGCGATCGCCTGCAGGACCTCCGCGGGCGGCACCTGCGACCAGCCGATGTCGTGCAGCATGATCGCAGGGAGGACGACGGCGGCATCCGCCTCGGGGTGCGCCTCGAGCAGGGCAACGGCCAGTCCGAAGGCGTAGAGCGTGTGGGCGTCGTTGTCGCGGACTTTCAGGTACGGCGCCGCCCGGTCCCAGATGGCGGCGAGGTCCGGGTCCAGGGTGATGACGCCGTCGGGCTCCGCCTCGATCCCTCCGGCGATGTCCAGGCCGGAAAGTTTGGCTTCGGGCTGCAGTTTGGTCATCCCGCCAGCGTGCCCGCCCATCGGACCCGCGGGCAAGGACCACCTTCCGCCCAGCGGAACAAGAAGGGCCCGGCCAGGTCGACCCGGCCGGGCCCATCTTGTTTGGAGCTACACCAGGGTGGAGGTGTCGATCACGAAGCGGTACCGCACGTCGGAGGCGAGCACGCGCTCGTAGGCCTCGTTGATCTTCTCGGCCGGGATGACCTCGATCTCGGCGCCGAGGTGGTGCTCGGCGCAGAAGTCGAGCATTTCCTGCGTCTGGCGGATGCCGCCGATCATGGAACCGGCGAAGGAGCGGCGTCCGGCGATCAGGGCGAACGCGTTCACGGGCAGCGGTTCGGCCGGGGCGCCGACGTTCACCAGGGCGCCGTCGAGGGTCAGCAGCTGCAGGTAGGAGCTGATGTCGATCGAGGCGCTGACCGTGTTGATGATCAGGTCGAAGCTGCCGGCGAGGTCGGCGAAGGTGTTCTCGTCGCTCGTGGCGAAGTAGTGGTCCGCGCCGAGGCGCAGGCCGTCTTCCTGCTTCTTGAGCGACTGCGAGAGGACGGTGACCTCGGCGCCCATGGCGTGGGCGATCTTGACGGCCATGTGGCCCAGGCCGCCGAGTCCGACGACGGCGACCTTCTTGCCGGGGCCGGCGTTCCAGTGGCGCAGCGGCGAATACGTGGTGATGCCGGCGCACAGCAGGGGTGCGGCGACGTCGAGCTCGATGCCCTCGGGGATGGTGACGACGAAATCCTCGGTCACAACGACGTGGGTGGAGTAGCCGCCCTGGGTGACGGTGCCGTCGCGGTCGACGGCGCCGTAGGTGCCGGTGTTGCCCTTGAGGCAGTACTGCTCCTCTCCGGCCTTGCAGTTGACGCATTCGCGGCACGAGTTGACCATGCAGCCGACGCCGACGCGGTCGCCCACCTTGTGTTTGGTGACGGCGGAGCCGACTTCGGTGACGATGCCGGCGATTTCGTGGCCCGGTGCCAGCGGGTAGGACTGCGGTCCCCAGTCGCCGCGGACGGTGTGGATGTCCGAGTGGCAGATGCCGGCGAACTTGATGTCGATCAGGACGTCGTGCGCGCCGACGTCGCGGCGTTCGATGGTGGTGGGGACGAGGGGTTCCGTCGCCGAGGTGGCGGCGTAAGCATTAACGGTAAGCATGGATCTCCTGCTTGTGGGGTTCTGGGGGGGGTGCCCCGGCGTTCGGCACCGGTCAGGTGCGGCCTTTCGGCCCGGACGTCATCGGGGGCACTCTCCATCAAACACCATCCGGCTGCCGGCGAGGGAGGCACTGCTGGTAGGGGTACTGGCAGGGCCTCCCTTACGGCGCCGCACCCTCTAACGTTGAAGGTATGGACAATCAGAGCGAGACCCGTGACTTCCTTGCCACCCGGCGGGCGAAAATCACGCCCGAACAGGCGGGACTGCCGGTCTACGGCGGCAACCGCCGCGTCCCCGGACTGCGGCGCGGCGAGGTTGCCATGCTGGCCGGTGTCAGTGTCGAGTATTACACCCGGCTGGAACGCGGAAACCTCTCCGGCGTCTCGGAGGGCGTGCTGGAATCGCTGGCAAGGGCGCTGCAGCTGGACGAGGCGGAGCAAGCGCACCTGTTCGACCTGGCCCGGGCCGCGAGCAGCAGCCGAAAGTCCCAGCGCCGCCGCGCCACTTCCCAGCCGGTCCGCCCCGGTGTGCAGCTGATGCTCGACGCCGTGACCAACGCCCCGGCGTTCGTCCGGAACGGCCGGCTGGACATCCTCGCCGCCAACCAGCTTTGCTATGCCCTGTACTCCGAGATGTACGTCAGCCCCGTCCGGCCGGCCAATCATGCCCGGTTCATCTTCCTGGACCGCCGTTCCTATGATTTCTTTCCGGACTGGGAACGGGCCGCGAATGACACGGTGGCAATCCTGCGCACCGAGGCCGGCCGCGACCCCTACGACCGCAGCCTGACCGATCTGGTCGGGGAACTCTCCACCCGCAGCGAGGAGTTCCGCACCCGGTGGGCGGCCCACAACGTGCGCCAGCACTACAGCGGGATCAAGCACCTCCGGCACCCCGTGGTCGGGGATCTTCACCTCATGTATGAATCCCTGGAGCTCTCCGCCGATGCCGGCCTGTCGATGCTCGTCTACACCGCCGAGCCCGGTTCGACCACCGAGGACGCCCTGCGGCTGCTCGCCAGCTGGGCCGCGACCCAAGATGCGCCGCACCCATCGCTGAAGCAAGGCTAAACGGGGACTGGCTAGGTGCCGGCCACGATGCGGCCGATGATCA
This sequence comes from Pseudarthrobacter kochi, assembly GCF_055412805.1. Lineage (NCBI taxonomy): Bacteria > Bacillati > Actinomycetota > Actinomycetes > Micrococcales > Micrococcaceae > Pseudarthrobacter > Pseudarthrobacter kochi. The sequence continues at coordinate 4,331 of NZ_JBVAYV010000064.1, read as the reverse complement.
GGCGCATGATTTCGTTGCTGCCTTCGAGGATCTGGTGGACCCGCAGGTCACGGGCGATCTTCTCGAGTCCGTATTCGGAGAGGTAGCCGTAGCCCCCGTGGAGCTGGATGGCGCTGTTGGCGACGTTGAACCCGGCATCCGTGGCGACCCGTTTGGCCATGGCGCAGAGCTTGACGGCGTCGGGCGCGCCGCGGTCCAGGGCGTCCGCTGCCCGCCAGAGCAGGGTCCGGGCGGTCACGAGCTCGGTTTCCATGTCGGCCAGCTGGAACAGCAGGGATTGCTGGTTGATCAGCGGGCCGCCGAACGCTTCGCGTTCCTTGAGGTAGGCCACCGACTTGTCCAGGGCAGTCTGGCCGCCGCCCAGGGAGCAGGCGCCCATGTTGATGCGGCCTCCGTTGAGGCCCTTCATCGCGATCCCAAAACCATTGCCTTCCTCTCCGAGGCGGTTGGCAATCGGAACCCGGACATTGTCGAAAATAACCTGGCGGGTCGGCTGGGCGTTCCACCCCATCTTTTTCTCGTTCGGACCGAACGACAGGCCCGGAATGTCCGCCGGGACGACGATGGCCGTGATGCCGCGGTTTCCGGTGTCGGCGGTGCGGGCCATCACGATGTAGTAGCTCGATGACCCGGCCCCGGAGATAAACTGCTTGACGCCGTTCAACACGTACTCTTCGCCGTCGCGCGCTGCCCTGGTGCTCAGCGCGGCAGCGTCGGAGCCGGCGCCGGGCTCGGTAAGGCAGTAGCTGCCCAGCGCTTCCATGGAGGCAAGTTGCGGTACCCACTGGGCGCGCTGCTCATCGTTGCCGAACGAGTCGATCATCCAGACCACCATGTTGTGGATGGAGATGTAGGCGGCAATCGTCGGATCTGCCTTGGCCAGTTCCTCGAAGATCAGCACCGCATCGCTGCGTGTGAGCCCGGAGCCGCCGAACTCCTCCTGCACATATATACCGCCCATACCCAGGGCGCCGGCTTCTCGCAGCACGTCCACCGGGAAGTGTTTGGTCTCGTCCCATTTCGCGGCGTTGGGGGCCAGGGCCCCGTTGGCGAAATCCCGCACCATCGCAACCAGCGACTGCTGGTCCTCGTTGAGTTCAAACATACCCAGTCCTCCGAAGCGTAGATTTTGACTCAATGTAGTACGACGGGCCAATAATTACTAGGACTTCCTACTATGTATTCTCCACGGCAAGAGCGCCCGGGCCAACTACCCGCGATAGCCGGCGGGCCGTGAGAGCGCAGAATCGCACACAGATTGGACTGACTCATGCAGCTCGAGAATAAGGTCGCATTCATCACCGGCGGCGGATCGGGGCTCGGCCTCGCCACCGCAAAGAACTTCATTGCCGAGGGTGCGAAGGTCATGATCTTCGACTTCAACCCCAAGTCGCAGGAAGTTGCCGACGAGATCGGAGCAAAGTTTGTCCAGGGCGACGTCTCGAAGGCCGAGAGCGTTGAAGCCGCCGTCGCGAAGACGGTCGAGGAATTCGGCAGCCTTGACATTGCCGTCGCCTCGGCGGGCGTCGGTGGCGAGGGCGACGTCGTCACCTCGACCGTCGAAAACTGGGAGCGCACCAACGGCATCGACTACTCGGGCGTGCAACGGCGGCGTCGTCGTCAACCTCGCTTCGATGTTCGGCCTCGTGGCCATCTCAAACAACATCGCATACTCGGCCTCGAAGGGCGGCGTCGTGAACATGACCCGCGCCGCCGGGACGATGTACGCGAAGGAGGGCATCCGTGTGAACGCGGTGGCCCCGGGCGTCATCCGTACCCCGCTCATCGACGAACCGACCCTCGAACAATATGCAAAGCTGCACCCGGCCGGCCGAGTGGGCGAGGCGCAGGAAGTCGCCGACCTCATCACCTTCCTCGCGAGCGACAAGGCGAAGTTCATCACCGGCGCGACCATTCCGATCGACGGCGGCTATACGGCCGTCTAGCCTAAACCGGCAACATCCGAGCGCGCCCCCTCCAACCGAGGGGGCACACCTCGTTCCCGGGCCCGCGGGCTCCCGGGGTGTCTCCTGATCATTGCCGGAACAGCCCGATAACGCTGCCGTAATGCGAATCCCAGTCAAGGAAACCCCGAACACCTGCGGAATTATCCGCCTACTCGACCTCTAACCCTTCGACCACTGCCGGGGCGATACCCAGCTACCCGTCGACTAGACAGATCCGAAGTCGTCTCTGTGTCCGTTTGGGGAACCAATGAGGCGTCGCCAGTTAGGAGTCGCAACCACTATCCCGCGCCCGCGAACCTGAGGTCGCAGCTCGCCCGGATGTGAGGATTGGGGTCATCAGGCTGGGGAGTTTGTCATTACCGCAGTCTGTGAGTCTGCTCCTAAAGCCGATAGCGGATTACGTAAAGCTGAATCAGGCAGCATCTTCCCGCGGCTGTTCCGTGCCGCACTGGATTCGCCCGATAAACGGCCCCCGTCAGCGTTCGGCTGACGGGGTCACCGGGATGCGGGCTGCTAGTCCGGACCTGCAGCCCGTCACGGTAGGCGTATGAGAATGACACCCGCCCGTCGCCTGATTTCGCATCCGAGGAGTGAATGAGTATCCGCAAAAACCCCTGCAATCGCCGCAGGTTCACCGCCAGCGGCAGGCCCGGGCCGACCAGCCGATAGCGACTCTTCGCAGACTCATCCAGCCCGGGGGTTTCAGCTCCTCCTGCGCCCGACGAAGAAACCGACGGCAGCGAGGATCAACAGCACCACGCCAACCCAGATCAGGAAGTTCAAAGAAGGAACCAGCCCGCCTCCGAAGAAGAACAGCACCGCAAGGACCACTACGACGATGAGAAGAATGTTCATGACCGTTACCTGCCTTTTCTTTTTTGAAACGTTCAACAATGACACCGCCACCGGGCTCGGCGCCCCGGTGGGTACGCCGCAATCCAGGCCCACCGGCGGCTCTTCACAAGAGCCCGTTCCGGCCCGACGACCAGGCTCCGGGTTTTACTGCGATGGCTGGGGAATGTCACAGGCGATCCTGGGGTTCAGGCCCGAGTAGTTCAGCGGCCCCGCAACGATCGTCAGCGCGACAGTTCCAACCGAGGCGCAAGATGCCGGCTGCCCGGCGAAATAACCGCGCTGCGCGGCCGCGGCGACCCCGATCGCGAGCCAGACGATCACCAATAGTCCGACGATGACTCTGGCCCTGGCCCGCATCTTGTCCTCCGATAGCGGATCTGACTGACGTTTCAGCGCAAATATTCACACGGTGGAGGGAATTGGTCCATCGCGGATCAGAGCGACCGCCTCAGCTGATCCTCTGGCCCGCCCTGGTGGCGGCTGCTCCGGCCATCGCCGGAGATGTCTGATCCTGGCCCGGTTCCCTGAGCAGGCCGGCCGGGCTGACCGGCACCGCCGTCCGGGCCCGGCCGGCCCTCGCCGGTCTGGGCATCCCGGCGTCCGCCGGCAGCAACATCCGGATCCAGTTGAGCAGCTTCCCGGACCCGTTCCTGCGAACCCTCACGAACAGTCCGGGCCTCCTCCTGACGCTCGCGGGCCTCCCTGCGGAGGCGTTCGGCATCCACTTCGGCCTGCTGCGCGTCCGCTTCCGCCCGGGCCGCCTTCGCTTCACCCTCCCGTGCGCCGAGTTCATCTGTCTCCGCCTGCTGGCGCATCTCGACCGCGCGACGCCGGTCAGCCTTCAGCTTCCGCTTGCGGCCGAAGAAGACCACCAGGCCAACAATGACGAGTGCCACGACGATGACGACGATCCATACCAGCTGGCCCGAATCCATGGTGATCTGCCTCTTTCCGCTTGCAACAATGCAGATACCACCAGTAAACAACAAAACCTGCCCACTGACCATGGAATGACCGGCGCCGTCAAGTTGTCGAAGCAACATCCCCGCTCAATAGTTTGGTGAAGACTTTCTGGGCTGCCGCGCATTTCTCGGGCAGTGGGCCCTCTTAAAATGGGGGTCTACTGAAAGTAGAGATCAGCATGACCGCATCACGTAGACGATTTACCCAGGAGTTCAAAGACGAGCTGTGCCGTGAGGTGATCAACACGTCCAAACCAATCAAGGACGTGGCCACCGCGTATGGTGTCGGCCCCGAGACTCTCCGTAACTGGCTGGTCAAGTACCGCGAGGCCAACGGGGGCACCGAGACAGACCTGACGGTGCCGGAACGGGCTCGACTGAAGGAGCTCGAGAGGGAAAATCAGGAGCTGCGCGCGGAGACTCTATTCCTGAAAAGAGCGGCCGCTTACTTCGCGCGGGAGCAGCGGTAGTGAGCAAGTACGAATACATCGACTCCCAGAAAACTGAGCCCGCCAACCTGAATTCGGTCGTGAAGATGTGCCGCTGG
>NZ_JBVAYV010000063.1:0-12644 GCF_055412805.1 Pseudarthrobacter kochi | reverse complement strand
AAACCCCCAGGGAGACGTGATCACTCAAACGTTCCGGGGTTTCGGGCTTAATCCATCCGCTGCGAGCCATACACCAACATTAACAGAACAGACGCTAAGTAAACGGTATTGCGGCTAGGGTGGTTTCCACCATGGTCCCGTTATGGGCGTAGAGGGAGTCCATGGTCACGGGTGCCTGGCTGATGGTTTTGCCGTAACGCGGCGGTGGCCGCGAGCATCCAGACGTTCCGGCGGGGTGTGCGGTGGGTGGTCATGGTCTGTCCTGGCTGGCTGCGGTTTCGGCGCGGGTGCGCCGCCCCGGGCGCATTGTCCCGGCGGGTACGCCGGCCCATTTGCGGCCGCCGTTGTGTTTGCGCTGGAGGCGCTTCACTTCCCGCATCGTCGCGGCCACCACCAGATCAGAGAGTGACGCGTACCCTTCCAGGGGCCGGCGGCTTGGAGGGCTGCGCGTACCTGGTCGGCCTGCTCCTCGGTGAAGTACGGGGTGATATGCGACGTCGGTTTAGGCATGGGTCGCGGCACTCATTTCAGAACGGGGTTCGGAGTCGGGGCCGTTGCCCCAGCCGCCGGCGGTGCTGGTGGTCTGTGGTGTGGCCCAAGGATCCTCCTGCGGGGCGGATTGCCCTGCCGGGTTGGTGTTCCCCTGGTTGCCGAAGGTGCCGGCCTGGGTATGGCACTCTGAAATGGCCCCACTTAGGGGACTTTTAGCCGTTTGAAATGGCCCCACTTAGGGGACTTTTAGCCGTTTGAAATGGCCCCACTCTCGACCCGCCCGTAGCGTTCTTTTTGTCCCCCAAGACGAAGAGAACGGAACGGGTTTTGAAGGAGAGATCGAGAGTGAAGCAATTCGAGCGTATCCGCCTTGATGCGAGGGATAAAGATATGTCGATCAGAGAGTTGGCACGGGTGCACGGCGTCCATCGCCGCACCGTCCGGGCCGCTCTGGCAGAGGCCACGCCGCCGGCACGGAAGACGCCCGAGCGGAAGGCTCCGAAGCTGGGGCCCTGGGAGGACACCATCCGGGCCTGGTTGACCGCCGACCAGAAAGCGCCGCGCAAACAGCGTCACACGGCCCGTCGGATCTGGCAGCGCCTGGTCGATGAACACGGCGCCGTGGTTGCCGAGTCCACGGTCGCTCACGGCGTGGCCAGGATCCGCCGCGAGCTCGTCAGCACTCCGGCTGACGTCGCGGTCCCGCAGACCCATGCCCCGGGCGGGGAAGCCGAGGTCGACTTCGGCGAGTTCCAGGCCGTGATCGGCGGCGCACAGGTGAAGCTGTTCATGTTCGTGATGCGCCTGTCCTATTCCGGACGCGCCGTGCACGTCGCCTACGCCAACCAGGCCCAGGAATCCTTTCTGGACGGGCATAACACCGCGTTCGAACGGTTCGGCGGGATCCCGGCGAAGATGATCCGTTACGACAACCTCAAACCCGCCGTGATCCGGGTGATCCTGGACCGGGAACGGCTGGAAAACGAACGCTTCATCGCCCTGCGCTCCCATTACGGGTTCGACTCGTTCTTCTGCCTGCCAGGCATCGACGGGGCCCACGAAAAAGGCGGCGTCGAAGGCGAAGCCGGCCGGTTCCGCCGCCGCTGGCTGACCCCCGTCCCGGAGTTCGACACCCTGGCCGGGCTGAACGCGTATATGGCCGGCTGCGATGTCAAAGACGACCACCGCGTCATCACCGGCCGTCCCGTCACCGTCGGTGCCGCGGCAGCGGAGGAAGCCGCCATGCTCCGGCCGTTGCCGGCGGACACGTTCGAGGCCGCCTCGACGTTCTCGTTCAAGGCCGACCACAAGTCCCAGGTCTGCGTCCGCCAGTCCTACTGCTCGGTCCCGGCCCGCTATGCCGGACGCCGGGTCAGCGTCCGGCTCGGGGCCCGCAGCATTGACATGTTCGCCGAAGGCGCCCGGATCGCGTCCCACGTGCGGGCCATCCACAAGTATTCCTACGTGCTGGAACTGGACCACTATCTTGAGGTCCTCACCCGCAAACCCGGCGCCCTGGCCGGAACAACAGCGCTGATGGCCGCCCGCGCCTCCGGGTCCTTCACCGGAGCCCACCAGAAATTCTGGGACAGGGCCCGGGCCGCGCTCGGCGACAAAGCCGGCACCAAAGCCCTGATCGAGGTCCTGCTGCTGGCCCGGACCCTGCCGGCGGCGGCGGTCACCGGCGCGATGGCGAACGCCGTCACGACCGGGGACTTCGACACCGATCATCTGGCCATCCACGCCCGTGCCAGCCAGAGCGTCCACCACGTCCCGGCGGCGATACCTGATGAAGTTGCCGGACGGATCAGGCACCTGCCCGACCGCTGGGAGCCCTCGCTGGCCGGCTACGACGGGCTGCTGGCCGCGGCGGGTGCCCGATGAGCGCCGGGCAGGGACCGTCCATGGGCCAGCTGAGTGAGCCGGCCGCCGCGGCGGCGATCGGCGCAGCCTGCAAAACCCTGTATCTGACCGGCACCGCGCAGGTCGCCGGGTCCATGGCCGCCGAAGCCGCCCGGCAGCGCCTCAGCCACCAGGCATACCTTGCCGAGGTCCTGACCTATGAATGCGAGGAACGCGATAACCGGGCCCGGGCCCGGGCACAGCGGATCAAGGAAGCGAAGTTCCCGCGCAGCAAACGCCTCGAAGACCTGGACCTGGCCCAGATCCCGGACCTGCCCCCGGCGACCCTGACGCACCTGGCCTCCGGCGCGTGGATCGATGCCGGGGAACCGCTGGTACTCCTCGGCAATTCCGGAACCGGGAAAACACACCTGCTCATTGGCCTGGGCATTGCCGCCGCCGAGCAGGGACGGCGGGTCCGCTACATCACGACGGCGGCGCTGGTCAACGAACTCGTCGAGGCCGCCGACAACAAGGAGCTATCGAGGCTGGTGGGCAAGTACGCGCGCCTGGATCTCCTTTGCCTCGATGAGGTCGGCTACGTCAAGCTCGATACCCACGGCGCCGAGCTTTTGTTCCAAATCATCACGGCCAGGGAAGAACGGGCGTCCATCGCCTGCGCAAGCAATACGCCGTTCAGCGAGTGGGGCCAGACGTTCACCGACCCGCGCCTCGCGGCGGCGGTCGTGGACCGGCTGACCTTCCGCGGCCACATCATCAACACCGGCACCGATTCCTACCGGCTGAAAACCACCCAGCAGACCATCACCAACAAGTCCCGGCAAAACTGACCGGAACACCAACAGGGTGGGGCCAAAACAAGCGGCGAACCCGGGGCCAAATCAACTTGCTATTCCCACCGGCCCCTTGCCCGCCCTGGGCGCTGCTGCGCTGAGTGCGGTTGATTTTCGCATTTGCATATCGGAGGGAGGGGCCGATTTCGTCCACTTCGAGTTCGATCACGGTCCGCTTTTCCCCTTCCTTGGTTTCGTCGGATCGGGATTTGAGCCGGCCGGTGACGATGACGCGCATGCCCTTGGTCAGGGACTGGGCCACATTCTCGGCAGCTTCGCGCCACACCGCTGCCCGGAGGAAGAGTGTTTCGCCGTCCTTCCACTCATTGGAGGCCCGGTCGAACGTGCGGGGAGTGGAGGCGAAGAGGTTCAGCCGGACCCGGACGAGGGCGTTGAGGAGTTTGAGTTCCGCGGCTGTGTCGTAGCGGTAGTGGCAGGCATGCCGGCGGACCACATCGCCGTTTTTCTGCTCGACGTGGGCGTTGTCGTTGGACTTGTACGGCCGGGAGCGGGTGAAGTAGATGTCTTTGTCACCGGCCCATGCGATCAGGGCGTAGTTGATGGATTCCCCGCCGTTATCGGTGTCGAGTCCGACCAGGGGGAACGGCAGCCGGGCCACGATTTCGTCTATGGCTGCAAGCACCCATTTGTGCGCGCCGTTGCGGACCGTGATGTTCTCGGTCCAGCCGGTGAACACGTCCGTGGCGCTCAGGGTCCTGGCGAATTCACCGGCCAGAGTGGGGCCGCAGTGGACGACCATGTCGGCTTCGAGGAACACTGGTGCTTGTTCGTGTTCGTCCCCCGCTTTGCGGACGGTGATCGAGTTGCGCAGCAGCGGCCCGGCTTTCGTCGCAGAAAGGCCTTTGGGTTTGGCTGCGTCCTTGGTGGGCTTGAGGAGTCGGTCGATCGTGGCCCCGGAGACCGTCATCAGCTGCCCGACCACTGCCGGTGTCAGCCGTTTCGCGTCCAATTCCCCGAAGGCCTGAAGCTTAGGCAGCCACAGGTCCATGGTCGCGGACAAATACTTACCCGATGGCATCCCGGCGAGCCGCCACACACTGATCAGGACCTTCCGGGTGTCATAGCCGTAGGTCCGTCCCCGCGGCTGCCGTGTCACGGATTTCGCGGGGCCTTTACGCTTCCGGGCGGTGGACAGTGCCCGGCGGGCGTTGGCCCTGGACCACCCCGTCACAGCCACGAGCTCGTCCAGGATCAGCCCCTTGGCGTTCTTCGACGACTTCGCATAATCGGTTGCGTACTTCTTCGTGATTTCCCTACGCGTTGCCATCGACAGGTCCATCCCTCATCGTCACCGCCGAGCCCGGAGCGGCCCGTGATTTCGCGAGCGTTTCACAAATGAGGCATGCACCCCGTTTCGCGAGCACTATTGGTGAGTTTCGTCGCAGATTTCCACTATTCGCCGATTCGGGCTATAATGTCCCAATCTGCCCTGAGCATATCGGAGATATCATGTCAGGCAAGATCCACGACGACACGACGGCACCGGGCAAGCTCGGCCGCCGCACGTGGCACTTCCCGAGCGCCTTCACCGTGCTTTTTATCGTTACCGTCGGGGTGTGGCTGCTCGCCTTCGTCGTCCCCACAGGAGCCTACGAACTCGACGACTCCGGTGCCCCCATCCCCGGCAGCTACGGAGGGGTTGACGCCGGGCTAAGCTTCGGCGACCGCCTCATGCAGCTCTTCCTCGCCCCGGTCAACGGGTTGTACGGGGTGAAGGCCGCAGAGGGTGGCTTCATCGGACCGTACGAGTCAGGGAAGTTGTTCGGGGCAGTCGGCGTGTTCCTGTTCGTGCTCGCCATCGGCGTGTTCATCACCATGTCGATGCGGACCGGCGCCATCGACGCCGGCATCGCCCGTGTCGCCCAGCGGTTCCAGTCACGCGGCGTGATCGTCATCGTTATCCTGATGCTGCTGTTCTCTCTAGGCGGGACCACGGAGGGCATGGCGGAGGAGACCTTAGGCTTCTACGCGCTCGTCATCCCCTTGATGCTCTCGCTCGGCTACGACCGCATGGTGGCCGCCGCGACGATTCTCGTCGGCGCGGGGGTGGGAGTCCTGGCGTCCACCGTCAATCCCTTCGCGACCGGGGTCGCGTCTGAGGCGGCCGGTATCTCTATTGGCGACGGCATCGGGTTCCGGCTCCTCATGTACGTCGTCCTCGTGCCGATCGGGGTCCTTTTCGTCCTGCGGTACGCCGCGCGGGTCAAGGCCGACCCGACGCGTTCCCGCGCCAGCGCCGCCGAGGGGGACGCCGAGCTGGCCGCGCTGGGTATCGGTGCCGCGCCTGAGCTGACGACCCGGCAGAAGGTCGTCCTGGCCATCGTGGGCTCGACCTTCGCCCTCATGATCTTCGCCATCGTCCCTTGGGCGCAGGTCATCGGCGGCCCCAAGGCGAGCAGCTACACCTGGCAGCTCGACTGGTACTTCCCCGAGCTCGCAGCCCTGTTCATCGTCATGGCGATCATCGTCGGACTCGTGGGCGGCCTGGGGGAGAAGGGGCTGACGGACACCTTCGTCCGCGGTGCCGGCGACTTCATCGGCGTCGGTCTGATCATCGTGCTGGCCCGCGGCATCACCGTCATCATGAACAACTCCCAGATCACGGACACGGTCTTGCACTCCATGGAGGATGCGGTCAGCGACACCTCCGCGGGCGTCTTCGGAGGACTGATGTTCCTGCTCAACATCCCGCTCGCCTTCCTGATCCCGTCGACCTCCGGTCACGCCGCGGTCGCCATGCCGATCCTCGCGCCGCTTGCCGACTTCGCCGGCGTCTCGCGGGCCATGGTGATCACGGCCTTCCAGTCCGCCTCGGGTATCGTCAACCTCATCACCCCCACGTCGGCCGTGGTCATGGGCGGGCTTGCGCTGGCAAAGGTCAGGTACGACCAGTACCTGCGGTTCATCGCCCCGCTGCTGCTCGTCCTGCTGGCCATCTGCCTGGCGTTCATCTCCATCGGCTCCCTGCTCTGACCCTCCCGGGTCGAGCCTTCTTTCCCATCCGTCCGCGCCCAAGGAGCACCACCATGACCTTCCACGTCGATTCCGAAGTGGGCGAGCTGCACGAAGTGATCGTGCATCGGCCCGGTAGCGAGCTGTCCCGCCTGACTCCCGCCAACGTCGAGTCACTCTTGTTCGACGAGGTGATGTGGGCCGAGCGGGCCCGCGAAGAGCACGACGGCTTCGTTGACCAGCTGCGGGGCAGGGGCACCTCGGTGCACTACTTCAGCGACCTGCTCGCGACCGCGATCGACCAGCCGGGCGCTCGCGACTTCCTGCAGGGCCAGCTGACCACGGCGGCGCGCTTCGGGCCCGCCCTCGACGCACCCCTGGACGAGCTCGTCAACCAGACACCGGCAGCAGAGCTCGCCGACATGATGATCGGTGGCGTGCTCAAGCGGGAGATCGCCTCGAGGCTGAAGGTGTCCAGCCTGCTGATGGAGTACCTCGGCGACGAGGACTTCCTGCTGTCGCCGCTGCCCAACCACCTGTTCCAGCGCGATAACTCCGCCTGGATGTACGGCGGAGTGTCGGTAAACCCAATGTCCAAGCCGGCCCGCAAGCGGGAGACGATCAACTCCCAGGTCATGTACAACTTCCATCCGATGTTCGCGGCCGCGGACTTCCCCTTCCTTTACGGCAACGACGCACTGGTCCACGAGCCCGCCACGGTCGAGGGTGGCGACGTGACCGTGATCGGCAACGGGGCGGTCATGATCGGCATGGGGGAGCGCACCAGCCCCCAGGGCGTGGAGGTGCTAGCCCGGCGACTGTTCGAGACCGGGACAGCGAAGCAGATCATCGTCGTGGAGCTGCCGAGGTCACGCGCCTTCATGCACCTCGACACGGCGATGACGATGATCGACAAGGACGCGTTCTGCGTCTACCCATACCTGCCGGCGGAACTTCGATCGTTCACGTTGACGCCCGACGGCGGCGAAGGTTCCTACCGCGTCAAGGAGAACGCCGAGCTGTTCAGCACAATCGCGGAGACCATCGGAGTGGACAAGCTGCGCGTGCTCAAGGTGCCGACGACGCGCATGGGCGCCGCGCGCGAGCAGTGGGACGACGGGAACAACTTCCTGGCGCTCTCGCCTGGCGTGATCATGGGGTACGAACGGAACACGACGACGAATGCCTTCCTGGCCGAGAACGGCATCGAAGTCATCCCCGTTGTCGGGTCCGAGCTGGGACGCGGCCGAGGCGGCCCACGCTGCATGACGTGTCCCATCGTGCGGGACGGGGTCTCGGCATGACCCCCACCGCGGCCTCGCCCACCGACGCCCCGTCCCTCGGCCCCCTTGGCATGGGGGGACGAAGTTTTACCAAGGAGCTCGACGTCACCGTCGCCGAGTGGCATGCGCTGCTTACCCTCGCCAGCGCGCTGAAGACCGAACGCGCCGCCGGGGACGAGCACCAGCGCCTCGAGGGCAAGAACCTGGCGCTCATCTTCGCTAAGACGTCCACCCGCACCAGGTGCGCCTTCGAGGTCGCCGCGCACGAGCAGGGCGCCCACGTGACCTACCTCGACCCCTCGGGGTCGCAGATGGGGCACAAAGAGTCGGTGAAGGACACCGGCCGGGTGCTCGGTCGCATGTTCGACGGCATCGAGTACCGCGGGTTCTCCCAAGAGAGCGTCGAGGAGCTCGCCAGCTCCAGCGGGGTTCCGGTGTGGAACGGGCTGACCGACGAGTGGCACCCCACCCAGTCGTTGTGCGACATGCTCACCATGCTCGAGCATACCGACAAGCCGGCCGCCCAGATCTCCTTCGCCTACTGCGGTGATGCCCACAACAATACGGCGAACTCGCTGCTCGTGGCCGGCGCCATGATGGGCATGGACGTCCGGATGGTGGCCCCGCCCAGCCTCAGGAATCCCGACTCCGTGATCGCCGCCGCGGCAGAGATCGCCGAGCGGACTGGAGCCACGATCCTCGAGACGGGCGACGTCGCTGCAGGCGTTGACGGGGTCGACTTCGTGTACACCGACGTCTGGCTCTCCATGGGCGAGCCGAAGACGGCGTGGGACGAGCGCATCGCCCTGCTGTCGGACTTCCAGGTCAACGCCAGGATGCTCGAGCAGACCGGCAACCCGGACGTGAAGTTCATGCACTGCCTGCCGGCGTTCCACGACCGGCGCACCGAGGTGGGCGAGCAGATCTACGCCAAGACCGGACGCACGTGCCTAGAGGTGACGGACGACGTCTTCGAGTCCGACCGGTCCATCGTCTTCGACCAGGCCGAGAATCGGATGCACACCATCAAGGCCATCCTCGTCGCCACCCTCACGGACGCCTGACGTGTTAGTCGTCGTCGCCCTCGGCGGCAACGCCATCCTCCGTCGCGGGGAGCCCATGTCGGTGTCTGGCCAGCGCGCTGCGATCGCCGAGGCCTGCGTTCCCCTGGCCGGGATCGCGCGGGAGCACGACCTCGTCGTCTCCCACGGCAACGGACCGCAGGTCGGCCTGCTCGCGCTGCAAGCCGCGTCCTACGACCGGGTCAGCGCGTACCCGTTCGACGTCCTCGGTGCCCAAACCGAGGGGATGCTCGGCTACCTCATCGAGCAGGAGCTGGGGAACCGGATCGGCAACGAACGGCCGATTGCCACCCTCGTGACGAGGACGTTGGTCGATCCGACCGATCCCGCGTTTCAGGACCCCTCCAAGTTCGTCGGACCGGTGTACGACGCCACCGAGGCTGATGCCGCGGCAGAGCAGCACGGATGGGCACTGAAGTTCGACGGCACGGGCTTGCGTCGCGTCGTCCCGTCACCGGTGCCGTTGCGGATCCTCGAGACCCAGCCGATCCAGTGGATACTTGAGAAGGGGGGCGTCGTCATCTGCGCTGGTGGGGGAGGGGTGCCGATCACCTACGACCCGGTCACCGACCTTGTGGTCGGCATCGAGGCCGTCATCGACAAGGACCTCGCTAGCGCCGTGCTGGGGCGGGATCTCAAGGCCGACGTCCTGGTCATCGCGACCGACGTCGACGGTGTCTACGCGGACTGGGGCGGCCCGGACCAGCGCTTGATCGCCAAGGCGCACCCGGACGCGCTCGCAGCGGGTGACTTCCCCGCTGGGTCCATGGGGCCAAAGGTGCAGGCAGCTACCCAGTTCGCACGTGAGACGGGTGGGAGGGCCGTCATCGGCTCGTTGCGGGACATCGACGCGATGTTCACCGGGACAGCAGGGACGATTGTCAGCAACGACGTCGCCGGCATCGAGCGCCGATCGTGAAGACCAAGGCGAGTGAACTCTTGAGGTGGCGCTACCTCAACATCGACGAGTCGTGGGCGGCGCCCTCGTCGCGGCAAGAACAGCGCATCACGGCTGATGCGCTGTTCAAGGCCGGCACAGCAGCGGGTGCGTCGTGAGCGGTGCCACGGCGCACGTCGCGATCGCTGGCGGCACCCCAGCGGTTCTGCGACTCCACCGACATGGTGCGCAGGGCCGCGAGACTGCTCTCCGCGCGGCTCTCCTGGCCGGTGTCGTAGGGAACTTTCGGTCACCGAGTTGGCCCGTCACGAACAATGGAACAGGATCCGACGCTAACGGCTCTGGCTCGTTGACCTGGGCGTAAAGGCAGCGGCGCTGAACCTCGCCGAGCGATGGCTGGAACGCCTGTAACAGTTCTTTCGTTCTGTGTTGTCTGTCGGGTCTTGGCTCGATGTTGGGGTTTCAAGACGCTCCGGACGGGCATCTGTGCGGTAGCAAGCTCGTTAGCCAGCTCGTCGATTATGGAAAAAGCACGACTGCTTTTGGAGGATATCTCCGAAAGCGCGGAGCAGCAGCCCTGTACAAGAAACCCTGATGTCTGCCTACACCGCCCGCACCCACGCAGACATCCCAACCAGGGAAGCGGCGTGTCCGCCGTTTCCGCCCGTCCGGTGTACTCCGGCGTCGTCGAATACTCCATCTACGTTTCCGAGGCAGTTCGCGGCCGGCGGATAGGTTCAGCGTTGTTCCGGTCCTTGATTGCCTCGACGGAGGAAGACGGAATCTGGACCATCCAGGCGAGCATTTTTCCTGAGAACGAGGCGAGCCTGAAGCTGCACCTCGCCCACGGATTCAGGGTCGTGGGGCGACGGGAGAAGATTGCCCGGATGGCCCACGGTCCCGCTGCCGGGCAATGGCGGGACACCGTCCTGATGGAACGGCGCACACCGGGCCTTTAGTTCCTGCGACGCACCCGTCGACAGAGTCGCCCCACGGACCTGACACCAGGACCACAAGCAAGGAGGACACCATGTACACCGAGGCTCCCACGACAGAAGAACGGCTGCGCGCGATGCTGGAGAACATCAGGACGTCAACGGCCAACACGCGCCAAGCGATGGATTGCGGCCGTATGGTTTTGTGAGACAGCTTGATTGGAGCCTCCGTTTTAGATGACCACACAGCATAGGAAATTCGATGCCGCGTTTCGCGATGAATCCGTTCGTCTTGTCCTGACTTCCGGACGCCCGGTGAAGCAGGTCTGCCAGGAGATCGGGGTGAAAGAAAGCACGCTGGGGAACTGGGTACGAAAGTACCGGCAGGAGCATCCCGAGGCGTCGGAGCAGGCCGGGACCAGGGGCCCGGTTCCGTGGGAAGAACACCAGAAGACGCTGGCTGAGAATTCGAGGCTGAAGGCTGAGGTCGATTTCCTGGAAAAAGTCAGCGCCTTCTTTGCCGCGAAGCAACCGTAGAGGACTTCTACGGATTCATCGAAGCGGAGAAGGCGAACCACCCGGTCGCGTGGCTGTGCCGGGTCCTGAAGGTCTCCAGGGCATCGTTCTATCGGTGGCGTAGACCCGCCGGTCCCTCGCCGCGGGCCGTGCGGCACCAGGAACTGGTTAATGAGGTCACCGGCCTGTTCGAGAAGGAGAAAGGCCGTGCCGGCCGTGACCAGCTGACCCTCATGCTCAACGCGCAGGGCACGAAGGTTTCGGCGCCGACCGTCGGAGCGATCATGCGCGAAAACAGCCTTCGTGCGGTGCGCACCCGGGCGTGGAAGCAGACCACGGTGCAGGATCCGCAGGCGAAAACCGCGCATATCTCCAACCACATGCTCGACGATCAGGGGAAGCGTGACTTCACTGCCACGGCACCCGGAACCCGCCTGGTCGGAGACATCACGTACCTGCGCACGGGCGAGGGGTGGCTGTATCTGGCCACCGTGATCGACCTGTGCACGGGCATGGTCACCGGGTGGACCATATGCGCGCCCGGCTCTGCACCAACGCCCTGAAAATGAGCCGCGACCACGGCTACCTCGCCGGCGGAGACGTCATTTTTCATTCCGACCGCGGGTCGCAATACACCTCGGACGAATTCCAGAAATGGTGCGGCGGGAACGGCATTACCCAGTCCATGGGAGCCGTCGGGGTGTGCTGGGACAACTCGGTCGCCGAAAATTTCTTCTCGCACCTGAAGACCGAGATGTACCACCATGAACGCTTCAGCAACAGGCTGGCTGCCAGGACCGCTGTCATGGAATACATCGAAGCCTGGTACAACCCGCCGCCGGCCGAGCCGCAGGGCCGGCGGCATACCGCCAGCCGCGGCCCTGGCCGCCCACCAGACCCGCAGCCAGGAATCCCTGGCCGCGTAAACCGAATCAACTACGAAACTGTCTCAAGAACTTGACGAGCGCAGGGTCGAACCCGGCAGATAACCGCGCCGTCGTGTCCTTATCCGGCGATTCAAGTCGCGTCTCTCAATCAGCGGTCGGGTCATCGCGGGGCGGCGGGCGGCCAATCCTTCGAAGCCGTCACGATCTGGATCGTCCGGCCACAGCAACAAAAGCCATACCCGCCTCCCCCGGGTAGCCACGACTCTACAACGACCACGGAACCACCCGTCAACACCATAAGGACAGCAACCAAAAACGGTAATACTGGAAATGGTCTTGAGCCGGCGTGACTCAGCAAAAAACTGACGCGCCTGGCGGCACTGTCTTACCGACGATTTGTCCGCCGGCTCAAGGTCCGTCTAAGGGGGTGTGGCGCCAGGCGGACATGACTTTATAGGAGCCTGATTCGACCAGTCCCATTACCGTTTTGTCTGCCCCCCTGGCCCGCGCCCCATTCATCAGCCATTGATCTCGACTGGGGGCAACTTCCATCTTGGCAACCGAAACAACCAACGTCATCGCCGGTATCGACACTCACGCCGACACACACTACGTGGCCGTCATCAACGAGCACGGCAAGCCGCTCGCGGACAGGGAATTCCTGGCCGTGGGATCCGGATACCGGAAGATCGTGGAGTTCATCACCAGCCACGGCACGGTCACTGCCGTAGGGGTCGAAGGAACAGGATCCTACGGGGCCGAAATCGCCAGGACCCTGCGCGGTGAAGGTCTTTGTGTACTGGAAGTGAACCGCCCGAACCGGGCCGCGCGCCGACTCAAGGGCAAATCCGATCCGCTGGACGCCTACCAAGCGGCCCAATC
>NZ_JBVAYV010000062.1:0-13227 GCF_055412805.1 Pseudarthrobacter kochi | reverse complement strand
GGAACTCCGTCGCGGCCAGCGCGCTGCGCCGCGCCGGCTACGACGTCGTCGAACTCGACGGCAGCTACGCCGCCTGGGCAACCCGGCAACCCCTGGCATCCATTGCCAGCAGCTAGCCATCGCTACCGGCAATAGCTGACTGGCACCCTTGGCGGAGACCCGGAAAACAGGGCCGCCGCCATCCGTTGTCCCAACCATCGGGAGCATCATGAGCACCGGCAACACCCACTCACTGCGGCAGCAGCGCCACGGCAACGGCATTACGCTGGGGCTGCGGCAGAACCTGGCGCAGTTCATGCTCCTGGTCGCCGTCAACGCTCTCGTCGGCGGCACCCTCGGCCAGGAACGCACCGTGCTTCCGCTGCTGGCCGGGCAAGTCTTCCACCTGGACCTCTACACGTCCGCGCTGACTTACATCCTGGCCTTTGGCCTGGCCAAGGCCGCCACCAACTACTTCGCCGGCACCCTCTCGGACCGCTATGGCCGCAAACCCGTCCTGATCGCCGGCTGGATCATCGCCCTGCCGGTCCCGCTGATGCTGATCCTGGGCCCGAGCTGGGGCTGGATCGTTGCCGCCAACGTAATCCTGGGCATTAGCCAGGGCCTTACATGGTCCACCACCGTCGTCATGAAAATGGACCTCGTTGGACCCTCCAAACGCGGACTCGCCATGGGCCTGAACGAAGCAGCCGGCTACCTTGGCGTCGCCGGTACCGCCCTTGCAACCGGCTATATCGCCGCCAACTACGGCCTTCGCCCCGGACCCTTCCTGCTCGGCGCCGCCTACATCGCGCTGGGCCTCGGGCTGTCGGTCTTCGCCGTGAAGGAAACCAGAGGCCACGCCAGGCTCGAGGCCGCCAATCACACGACCGCCCACGCGGGCGCCCACGGCGAACTGAGCAACCGGGAAATCTTCACCCTCACCAGCTTCCGGGACAAGTCCCTGTCCTCGGTCAGCCAGGCCGGGATGGTGAACAACCTTAACGACGGACTCGCCTGGGGGCTCTTCCCCGTCTTGTTTGCCGCCGCCGGACTGACGATCGAAAAGATCGGCATTCTCGCCGCCGTTTATCCCGCCGTCTGGGGCGCAGCGCAGCTCGTCACCGGGGCGTTGTCCGACAAATACGGGCGCAAATGGCTGATCGTCGGTGGCATGCTGGTCCAGGCCGCCGCGCTGGGAATGATCGCCGTCGGCCAGGACTTCGGGATCTGGCTGACCGCCGCCGTCCTCCTGGGCCTCGGCACGGCGATGGTGTACCCCACCCTGCTTGCGGCCATCGGCGACGTCGCCCATCCCCAGTGGCGGGCCCGGTCCGTCGGCATCTACCGTCTCTGGCGCGACGGCGGCTTCGCTGTCGGCGCGCTGCTCTCCGGGATCATCGCCGACGCGTTCGGCATTCCGGCCGCCGTCGGCGTCGTCGCCGGGCTCACGGCCCTGTCGGGAATTCTCGTGGCCGTCCGCATGCGCGGCACCGACCACCACAGCCAGCGCCTGATGTAGCCAGGACCCCTCAAGGGGCCACCATTGCAATGGATGGCCCGGCGCGCTGCGATGCCCGGATCGGGGGAGGCGACGGCGGAGCCGACGACCTGGAGGTTCCGGTGGTGTGCCCGGCTCGCCGCCCTCGCGCTGACGTTGAGCACCGCCATTATGGTTACGATGCCGAGCCTGGACACGTTCGCCTACCAATGCCTGGGCCATCTTCACTGCCGCAGTCAGCTATGGGGCTTGCCCTTGCTGAACTTTCTGGCGCCGTATGACCGGCCGGGATTCCGGCTGGCCGCGGGCACCGTCGCGAGCCAGACGGCGGCCACCCCACTGAAGACAAACAATCCCGTGTCCAGAAAGGTGTCCGTCTCCGGAAGCCGGCTACGGTGCCTCCCGGCCTCATTTCCTTTAGCGGTCATCGGCTCACCGTCGGGCCCGGTTTTCCCCGGGAATCCGGACTCGGGAGAGGGCCGGGCGCCAAGGGTGAGGTCGTCATCACTCAGTTGTACCTGCTCGGCCCGGATGCGGCCATGGGTGGCGGAAATCATCCTGCGGAGGTCCTGCCGTGGCCAGCCACGCCGGGATCTCAGCCCCGCGGCGCGAGTGCGTAGGACGTGGTGGCGTAGGCCAGGGCTCCGGACATTTCCTTGAGCAGGTCCGCGTCGGTGTTGCTGATGGTGTCGCAGGCCTCGTGGTAGCACGAATCGAGCTTCTTGCCGGCCGCTCCGCCGTAGGACTGCACCTGGGCCTGGGTCTTCTTTTCCACGTCGCCGCTGAACAGCCCGCCGCCTGGAATTCCGGCCTGCAGGAACGCGTCGTAGTCGGAGCCGCCGTCAAAGGGCGTGGTTTCCGCCGGCAGCGAGTTGTCCCGGAAGAAGACGTCTTCGATCTGCTTCGAGCCATTCGGCCCGGCGTGGCCGAAATCCGAGCCGTCGCCGTCGTGGATGGACCGCACCCCGTTCGGGGAGGCCATCATGTCCACGTTCAGGTTCGCCGCGGTCTGGGCCTTCTCGGCCTTGCTGAGCTCATCGACGTAGTGCTGGGAACCGTACAGGCCGTCCTCCTCGCCGCCCCAGAACGCAAACCTGACCCGGTTCGCCGGGGTGGTTCCGCTCTCCTTCATCCACTTGGCAATTTCAAGGATGGCCGCGACCCCGGAGCCGTTGTCGTTGATGCCCGGGCCCTCGGGCACGGAGTCCAGATGCCCGCCGACCACCACGGTGTTCTCGGCGCTGCCGCCGGTGTCGGCGAGGATGTTGAAGCTCTCCACCTGTTTCCGGTTCCTGCCCTCGCCGCGGAAAGTGAAGGTCTGCCGGACGGGGTTGTACCCTGCAGCGCGCAGCTGCTCCTCGACGTAGCGGGCGGACGCCTCATACCCGGACGCCCCCGACGCACGGTTCCCGCCGTTCTCATCAGCAATACGCTGCAGCGCCTCCAGGTGGGAGACCATGGCCCGGCCCTTGAACGCCTCCAGCACCGCCCGCGCATCCACCCCGGCCGCAGGCTCCAGCCGGGGAGCCGCGGCGCTGGAGGCCGTGGACTTGCTGGTTGGGCCGCTGGGGCCCGTGGATTTACTGGTTGGGCCGCTGGTCACGCCGTCGGACGGAAACCCTACGGGGCCCCGGCCGCTGACTCTGAAGTACAGGCCGTCGCGGACAGCAGCATCACAGCGATGACTGAAGCAAGTACGTGTTTGCGCAGAGTCAACATGCTGGGAAACCCGTCATTAGTCGGTTTCAAGTCGAATAATCAAGACGCTCGCCACTGACGCCCGGCACGCCGCGGTCACCATTGAATCCGCGAATACCACTATCAGTTACGATCATTCTTGGTGTTCCGGCTGTAGCTTCAATAGCCCTTCCCTGTGAAACTGCTGTGTGAATTGGTGCGGGCAGGATTTCCCGGGGCGGGCTCCCCGGCCTGCCTTCCGCTGGCCGTCGCGAGGGCTGTCTGCAGCCGGGAGAGCACCTCGGAGGGCAGCCCGTCGGCTGTGATGCTGGTGAAACGGCAGAATTCGGGAAGTGATTGATAGGCGCCGCGCAGGCACTCCAGATCCTCGAGGCGCTCGGAATCGGTGCCCCGCGCGACTACCCTGGCGTGGGCGTCGTGGGGGTCAACGTCCAGGTAAATGACCAGGTCAGGTTGGGGGAGTGTCCTGATCAGGAAGGGCAGGAATCGTCCCCTGGGAAGTCCGTGCATCTTGCGCAGCGCAAGCTGACAGTGAAGGTGCCGATCCATGACCGCCAAGCCATGATAACGCCAGGCGCGGCGGTGTGAATTCAGGACGTTGAATGTGCGGACTGCCGTCTCAATGAAATCTGCAAGCCGCGCGGGCATACGGACGCCCAGCGCGGCACTCATCAGAGACATCTTCCGGCGACCCGCATAGTTGGGCAGAAACAGGGCGCTGTTCCCGGTCTGGCGGGCGGCATCGACAAGGGCTTGGGCCGCCGTCGTTTTCCCCGACCCGTCAATTCCGGTAAGCACGATCAGCAAGCAGTCTCCTTTGGTTGGGGGTGGTGGGTGTCAGGCCGCTACCTGATCCAACGATCGAAGACCCCACTTGATCCCGGCCGCTCCCTGGCACGGAACGCGGTCGTGCTGGGGGCGGTGGTTCAGGCGTGAGTCCTCAGAGATTGTGGGCCAGCAACTCGAGCCCGATCACCACCATGCTCAACACCACTTCAGCGAGCACAATCACGGCTTTGAGGTGCACCGGCAGCTCGAGCCGCCGGATTGCGAGGTATCCGATGACGAGGAGGGTCACAACGAGAACCACCACTGCCCATTGAAGTGCCACAGCCGTCGACGCTGAGGGCCTCGGTGCTGACGGCGATCATGTGATTGAGTTCGCGACCGCTGGGAACTTTTGCGTGGACCGTCAGGTGGCTCAGCAAATCGGCGACGAAGATCCCCAGCAGGGAACCGACCACCACGATGCTGAGGGTTGCCGCTGCTGCGGCCTGGCGTTGTCTCGCCGCGTGGCTCCGAAGGGCCAGCACCACAGCCAGGCTGGTGAAGCTGATGTAGACGCGCTCCTTGAGGCTCTCGGCGCGCTGGCGGGCAGTCGGTTCACGCCGCCCCGTCGGCTCGGTGGCATTCATCGAAGGCCTCTCTGTGGTTGGTCCTATCTTGTGCCGGGGGCCCGGTACTTCACCTCTCCGGCCATCCGCAGTGCCTCCAGCGTTTCGTCGACGGTCAGCAGGACAGTCGTTTCAAACGAACTCAGTGCACCGCCTCCGGTGATTGCCAGCGCCACCGCGGCCATGGAGACGTTGTCAGGGGCCTCCCAGAGGTTGTAACCGTCGTGCGTGCCGAACGCGTACCAGAAGCCGTGGAGCTTTCCTCCGACCGATTCGATGTATGCCTGGGCGGCTTTCCCGCGGTCTTCCGGATTGGTGATCATCCTGGCCCAGGTCTCAGGGGTGTAGCTGAACTTCGAAAGATAGAGCGGCATCGTATTTCCCTTCGTTGCGCTGCCCGAATGATTCGGATTTCCCAAGAATGGCACTGTGGTGCCGGACCATCAACGGGATGCGGGAGCGGAAGAGGTTCCCGGGTGCCGCCGGTCAGGTGCCCGGGCCCGCCAGGTGCCGGATGAGCGCGTCGAGGATCGGCAGTTGGCCACCCACCAGCTTGATGCGGGCTTCGGTCTCCGGTGTCCATTGGGCGGCATCGATCTCCGGGTAGCTCCGGACTATGCCGGATCCCTTGGGCCATTCCAACGGGAAGGTGTTGCTCACAATCCGTTCGGGCGCAAAATCGGACCCGGCCGTGAAGACCGTGATGATCTTGCCCGAAGGCTGCCGGAAGGCCCCCAGGGGGATGTACTCGGCGGCCGGTGCAGGGTGTCCCATTTCTTCGGCGAACTCGCGTTGCGCGGCGGCCAGCGGGTCCTCGTCCGGGAGGTATTCACCTTTGGGAATTGACCAGGCCCGGGCGTCCTTACGCGCCCAGAATGGTCCGCCCATATGGGCTATCCACACCTCCACCTCCGGTCCGGGGCCCCGGCGGTACAGCAGGATGCCTGCGCTCGTGACTGTCATGTGCCCTCCAGCCCTCCGGGTCCGGATGACCTGGTCCGCAATGCCTGGCCGACGCCGGGGGCGGGGAGGTGCTGGCGGTTTCTGATCCGTGACGCGCCGAATTCGAGTGCCAGGGGTCTAATCGCCCAGGGCCCGCGGTCCCTCGTCTTGGGGCGGCCTACGGCGACGTGGGGTGTCCACCGGGGATACCTGAATCCGAGGGCCGGTGAGCTGAGGATGAAGTCATCGACGTTGTCCACCAGCAGCTCGTCCAGTAGCTCGTGCAAAGCCTTCACGAAGGAGACCTGATACTCCTGCACGTGGTGGGGCACCTCCACTTCCAGGCCGCTCACGCGCCCGCCGCCCAGCAGGACCAGCCGCTCAGCCCGTGCGGAAAAGGCGCCCAAGGTGGGAAGCCCCTCCAGCCAGGCAGCCGCCATACCTGCTGCTTCCCCGGCGGCAGTGATGCCCCTGGTCCAGGTCGCAATGTCCTGGGCGAAGTCCTCCAGCACACCGATATGCAGCAGGGTCAGGTGGAGCCCCTGCGGCCTTCTCAGTGCATCGACGTAGCTGCCCAGTTCCTCGTAGTCCGGGGGACCGGATCCAACGCTGAGTACTGGCACCTCCACCGTGATGCGCGGAGACGTGTGCATTCGGACCCCCTCCCGTCCGGGCTGGCCGGTCGCTCTCGAGGCCATTATCCTCCCGGACAGGGAATGGCGCGGGCTACCGTGCGGAGCCGTTCGGAGCCGGGACGCTGCATGACACAATCAACGCATTGCCCACATCGCCCCCGCTGACCCCACCGGAGGGCGGGGAAGTCCCGGGACTGAAAAAGGAGCACTGTGAGCAGCCCGACCCAGCGCCAGAGCGGAAACGATGCAGACCCCACGGCAAACATGGGCACCGCCCCGGCGTATCCACAGTTGCGGCTCAACGTCGACGCCCTCGACAACAACATCCGTGTGATGGCCGCCTGGTGTCAGGACCGGGGCGTGGAGCTTGCCCCCCATGTCAAAACGACCATGTCAGCACCGATCATCGCGCGGCAGGTGGCTTCCGGCGCCGTCGGCGTCACCGTGGCCACCGTGGACCAGGCCGAGTCGGTTCTGAACTGGGGGCATCAGCACATTCTCGTCGCCAATGAGATCGTCGACCAGTGCGGCCTGCTGCGCCTCCGCACCTGGCTGGAGGAGGATTCCGGGCGGGAAGTCCGCTGCTTCGTGGATTCGGCCGCCGGGGTCGGGGCGGCGGCCCGGGCCTTCGCCGGAGCGGCCGCCACCCTGGACGTGCTGATCGACGTCGGCACCCCGGGCGGACGCACGGGAACCCGGAACCTCCCCAATGCCCTTCGTCTGGCCAAGTTGGTCCACGGCACGCCCGGCCTCCGGCTCGTCGGTGTTGCCGGTTACGAAGGCGTTGTCCCCAACAGCAGGGCGGCGTCCACCATCAACGCCGTCGACCGGCACTGCAGGCTGGTGCGCGACGTGTATCTTGCTGCAGCCGGGTACTTTGAGACCGCCGACCCGATCTACTCCATGGGCGGGTCCGCGTTCCCGGACCGCGTCGCGGCTCACCTGCCCGATGACAGCCAGGTGCCTGGCACC
The DNA here is from genome assembly GCF_055412805.1 of Pseudarthrobacter kochi. Classification (NCBI taxonomy): domain Bacteria; kingdom Bacillati; phylum Actinomycetota; class Actinomycetes; order Micrococcales; family Micrococcaceae; genus Pseudarthrobacter; species Pseudarthrobacter kochi. The sequence goes on along the minus strand of NZ_JBVAYV010000062.1, from coordinate 6,106 downwards.
AGACGGATCCTCCGGTCCGGCTGCTACGTCACCCACGATCACGGCACGTACGCCAGCGTCAGCCCGGTTCCGGGGCTGGTTCCGGCGCTTTCGGTCCGGGCTGTCGTGCTGTCCGTTCCCGAGGAGGGAACCGCCGTCGTCGGTGCCGGGAAACGGGACCTTCCTTACGACGCCGGACTCCCCGTTTTCCTGTCGGCCCGCACCGCAGACGGCGTCCCAAAACACGGTGCAACCGCCCATGTGCGGACCCTTTTCGACCATCACGCCGTCCTGACTGGAGCGACGGGACTGGACGTTACGGATGTGGTCGACTTTGGGATCTCGCACCCCTGCTCCGCCTTCGACCGCTGGCCCGAATATGTCGTGACCGACGACAACGGACGCGACACCGGTGTGTGGCACACGGACTTCCACCGCTCGTCGCTGGCACCGACACAACACTCCTGACCGGCGCGGTCCCCACGAGAGGGCGCTACCGGCCCAATGCCCGGAACAGGAGGAGCCGGACGGACTGGGCCGCGGACTCGCGCCGGCAGGGCCCGTTCCAGATGATGAAGTTGGCGAACCGGTGTGCCCCGGGACGGCCGGCAACCCGGGCGGCAGCAGCCCTGATCGTCTGCAGGTCCCCGGCAGCCATCGGAAGGGGAGCTTCATCAGGGTGCCAGGTCGAGCCGAGAGGGAAGTTCCGGAACGGCCGGGACTGCATTTCGATGTGTGCGCCAAGGACGGCCGTGACCGGATGGGCCGCAGCGAAATCGCAGAGCGTGCGCAGCGAATCCTGGAAGGACGGAAAGTCCTGCACGTACAGCCGGCCGGGGTAAACCGTGTCTCCGGTAAGCAGCATGCCGGTGTCCTCGTCGTAGAGGGCCACGGCGGAAGGATGGTGCCCCGGCGTGGGGATCACCTCCACCGCCCGTCCGCCGAGGTCAAACCGGGCCGTGCCGCGGGGCCAGCCGTCGAGCCCAAAGAACCCGGCAACCTCCGCGGCTGAGTGTCCCACCACCCGGGTGTGGGGACGGTCTGTGAACTGCCCGTCCCCGGCGACATGGTCCCCGTGGGCGTGCGAGTGGGCCACAACGAGTTCGTAGCCGACCCGGGGATGCCCGCGCAGCCAGCCGTCCATGAGCGTGTCGACCGTCTCGCGCAGGGGAAATCTGGTGGCATCCGCCGTGGCACCCGTGTCCAGGAGCAGCGCGCGTTCGTCACCAAAGAGCAGGTAGAGAAAGGGCGCTTCGAAGTTGTCGGTGATGTTCTGCCGGAGCAGGACGGTATTCTCTGCAGCCCGGTGGACCTGGATCGGCGGCGCTGACCGGCGCCTGCGGGGCCGCGCCCCCGCGAACCAGCGCACGTCGAGATTGAGATCAGTCACGGTGCCGGCTTTCCGGTGACTTCTCCAGCAGTGCCTGCGGTGCCGGGGCGCTGACGATTTCGTTGGCGTGTGCGGCGATCCAGCTGACCAGCGGGAGCATCACGGCGACCAGTTCGCGGCCGCGGCCGGTGAGGCTGTAATCGACTCTGGGCGGGATGACCGGCTGGGCATCGCGACGGAGGAAGCCGTCCGCTTCCAGTCTCTTGAGCGTCTGGGCGAGCACCTTTTCGCTGATGCCGTCGGCCCGGCGCCGCAGTTCGCTCCAACGCTGCGGGCCGTCCCACAGTGGGACCAGGATCAGCACGCCCCATTTGCTGGAGACATGATCGAGGACTGTCCGGCTGGGACACCCGGCGGGAAAGATCCCGGCCAGCTCGGGGGCGGCCGGCAGGTTTGGGGAAGCGTCACCTACTTTCATGTAGGTACGTTACTTTAAGGTGCGCATGCTCTGCCGGGAAGCATTGCTGCTGCGGCGAAGTTGCCAAGGGTGTCAGCCATCCCCTTGGAAAGGACCACCATGACCATCGTTATCACCGGCGCCACCGGCCAGCTCGGCCGCCTTGTAGTTCAAGCGCTCCTCGAGCACGATCTGCCCGCCGACCGGATCGTTGCCACCGGTCGTGAGCTGCCCAGAATCGCCGACCTCGCCGGTCGGGGCGTCCAGGTCCGGCCCGTCGACTACACCGACCCGGAATCCCTGTGCCAGGCATTTGCGGGCGCCGAAAAGGTCCTGCTGATCTCCGGCAGCGAGGTTGGCCAGCGCCTGGACCAGCACCGAAACGCCATCGCCGCCGCCCAGGATGCCGGCGTCGGGCTGATCGCCTACACCAGCATCGCCAATGCCGGCAGCACGAACATGCAGCTGGCCGCTGAGCACGAAGCCACGGAAGCAGCCCTGGCAGCATCCGGCTTGCCGTTCGTGCTCCTCCGTAACAGCTGGTACCCGGAGAACTACACGGACCAGCTGGACACCTATCGTCAGCACGGCGCCGTGCTCGGGAGTGCAGGAGCGGGCCGGGTCAGTGCGGCCACGCGCGCGGACTATGCCCGTGCCGCCGCGGCGGTGCTGCTCCAGGACGGCCAGGCCGGGAAAGTCTATGAGCTCGGCGGCGACGAGCCGTTCACCCTCGCTGAGCTTGCCGCGGAAGTCAGCGCCGCCACGGGCCGTCCCGTGCAGTACCAGGATCTGCCGGAGGAACAGTACACGGGGTTCTGGTGGGTGCAGGTCTGCCGGAGGGCTACGCGGCGATCCTGGCGGACAGTGATCTCGGCATCGCGCGCGGCGAGCTGCTCGTGACCAGCGGTGACCTCAGCGCCCTCACCGGACGGCCCACAACCTCGATGCGCGAAGCCGTGCGTGCGGCCGCCGGAACCGAAGCTCACCGGCATTAGGCATTCGTGCCGGGTAGCGTCGTTCCGGACGCCGCCCATGCGCGGCCGGTGTCCGGGGTGCCGCCAAACCCGGAACAACCAGGGGGCCGACGACGGCTGGGGGAGAGAACCCCGGTCTCAGAGGGCTCTCAAGCGTCGCCGGCCCCGTCTCGCACCGGAATCCCCAGCTCCGGCAGGCACCATGAGGCCTGCCCCATGCCTCGTTCTGCGCAGGCGCCGCCTCTACTACCATTCAACACCCTGCAGGCCGTATCGGGGAGTGGTCTGGCACCCCCTTGGCTTCGCCATTCCCGCGTTTTAGCCGCGGCAGCGCTCAAGGCTCGCGCCAGTTTTGAATATCGTTGAGGCCGCATGCCTGGCGGCTGCATTGCCTGGCACTGACCTTCCAGTCCGGCTGGGTGGCAGTTGCCGTGCGCTCGTCTTTCCAGATCGGAATCACCCTCGAGCCGCATTGGCGGCAAGGCGGTTCCACGTGGGCGCGCCTTTGCGCTTTGTTCATGATTTCCCCCCAAAGAAAACTCCCACGACTACAGCCTTAAATCTAATGACTGTACAAACAGAATTCTGCCGGCCTGCGAGGCAAAATACCTGCTGACGCCCCGTGCCGGGCTCCCCGCATGACGATTCTTCGGGGAGACTGGGGAATACCGGAGCGGTCCCGTCTGTTTAACATCTATCCGACCAGCATTTCGAAGAAGAGAGAAACACCCCAGTGGCAACCGATTACGATGAAGTACGCTCCGATGTCAAGGAGTCGCAGGACAGGTCCCTGGAGGCGCTGCAATCCGAGAATGCTCCGGACGCCCGCAGCGTGGTGCGTGATCTGGATGAGGCGGATTCGCTGGACGGTTCGATTGCCCCTGGCGGAGAGTTCGTGGCCGAGGAACTGATCGTCCAGGTCATTCCGCAGGCGGAAGACGAGTTTACCTGTTACTCCTGTTTCCTGGTCCGGCACCGCTCCCAAATCGCGCGCGAAAAGGACGGCCACGCTTACTGCATTGACTGCGAAGGCTAAGGCGCGGCCTCCTGTTCACGACCGCGCAGCTATGTGACCCAAGCGCTGCCGGCACTACAATCGGCGCATGACCGCCCTGGACTGGCTGCTGGATTCTGATCCTTCGATTCGATGGCAAGTGCTGCATGACCTTGCCGGCGCCCCGGCCGACGTCGTGGCTGCAGAGCGTGCACGGGTGGCAACCGAGGGGTGGGGCGCGCGATTACTGGCCCTGCGCGGGGCGGACGGCCAGTGGGCCGGGGGAGCGTACTTCCCCGCGCGCAGGGTGGAAACGCCCGACGACGGAAGCCAGCCCTGGACCGCCACCACGTACAGCCTCCTGCAGCTGCGTGACTTCGGCGTCGACCCGGACAACGACCAGATGCGCCGGAGCGTGGCGCAGGTGCGGGACAACTGCCGTTGGGAGGAGGGCGGACAGCCCTATTTCACCGGCGAGGTCGAACCCTGCATCAATGGCATGGCCGTGGGGCTCGGCGCCTACTTCGGCCAGGACGTCGACGGCGTCGTCACCCGCCTGGTCAGGGAGCAACTCGACGACGGCGGGTGGAACTGCTGGGCGGAGTACGGTGTCGTTGTTTCGTCGGTCGCGACCACGATCAACGTGCTCGAAGGGCTGCTCGCGCACGAGCGGGCAACCGTCGGCTCGGCGGAATCCAAGAAGGCTCGACGCCGGGGCGAGGAATATCTCCTCGAACGCCGGCTGTTCCGACGCAAAAGCACCGGAGAGGTCATTGACCCGGCCTGGCTGCAGTTCACTTTTCCGACCCGCTGGCACTATGACGTGCTCCGGGCACTGGAGTATTTCCGGTCCGCCGGTGATCCGCCCGACCCGCGGATGGCCGAGGCGATCGAGCTGCTTCGCTCGAAGAGGCGGCCCGACGGGACCTGGCTGCTCGAAAACACACATCCCGGGCAGGTCCACTTCGAGCTGGAGGACGGTGACGGCCAGCCCAGCCGGTGGAACACCTTCCGGGCGCTGCGGGTCCTGCCGTGGTATGAGAATGGAACGCGCCCATAACCTGCCTGCGGGACTGGTGCCGGGATCGTTCGCCGCTGGTTTTACGCCGCGCCGGTCCACCTGGGCGCTGTTGCGGCCCGGCGGATGGTTTTGGCGCGGGTGTGGACGTTGTCGGCCCGCTTATGCCAGTCATGACGGGCAGGCAGGGCATCGGTGGGATGCGCCGGTTCCCGAACCCGGTTTTGCCCGCTTCCCTCCGGGCAGAGATCGGTGATCAGGCCCCATCCCTGCGCACTCGCGCACGGCGGAGATGCCGCGACGGCGGCGGGCTTGTCGCTGAACGCAGCCGAGACCGCCATCACGGTCCCGTCCGGTGCCTTGAGCCGGAATCGGAAATTCGATTCCCCGTCAACAAACAGTTCAAACGTGCCGGCCATAACATTCTTCCCGGTCTGCGAAGCCTGCCCCCGGCGTCACTACCATGGATCAGGCGGGAACGCATCGCTGCGTTCGTGTCGCGCTGCTCTGGTCAAACGATCACTAGGATCTGTTCATCTGGTGATAACCAGTGTGTTGGAGGGCCCCGCGGCCCCATAAGACACGGCACGTAAACCCTGGGTAAAAGCTGTGCAACGACGCGCTCAGGCGTACTCCGGGGCGCTTCAGAAAACGGAAAAAATACCACGTTAAGCCCTGGCCATTGGCCGTAATGGCCTGAATTTGCCTGTGCCGGGTTTGGCGTTGTTGCGCCAGGTGTAATCGCCGGTGAGGTTGATGTGTTCCCAGCCGAGCGGGGAAAGGTGCCGGAGCAGGGCCTCGTCGACGCCCTCGTCTCGGTCGCGGAGGTTGTTTGTGGCGCGTTCGAGGTAGACGGTGTTCCAGAGCACGAGTCCTGCACCAAGTAAGGCGATGTCACTCGAGCAGCCCAGTCCCAGTGGCACGGAGGGGACGGATACTACGGCCGGCCCGTGGTGGCCGGAAGTGAATGTTTACGTTGGCTGCAACAACACCTGGTCGTACAGCGGCGCAGCCTGGGACCTCCAAGGGGGTGCTTGGTACACCACTTCGTGGGATTACACCTACAGCAGCAATGGCGGGTCCGGCGGCGCCTGGGATCAGAATCGCGAGACGCGTCAGGCTAGCAGCACGGGGTTCTTAACGACAAGTACCTTCTACGGCTTCACCTCGGACTACTGCTAGTTCAGCGCTACGATGCGGCTGTACAAGGACGGGCAAGAGGTTGGACAACACACAACCTCTTGTGACAGATAGCTTCAGTTGGTACCGCTGGTCTGGATGGTTGGTACCGGCATTCCGGGAACTTGGTACCGGCCCTCCGCATGTCCGCTCGGGGCCGGCACCACGTCCTGGG